>NZ_JBEOPU010000009.1:0-226094 GCF_040310405.1 Pseudomonas sp. E45-MNA-CIBAN-0222 | reverse complement strand
CAATCTCCGCATACACCCCGGCAGCTTCTGTAGGAGGCCCGCCCTCGGGGCGAATGCTCTGGCTCTTTGGCAACCCCGCGCCCAGCATCCGCCGCAACGCACTTCTTCGACGCAATCTCCGCATACACCCCGGCAGCTTCTGTAGGAGGCCCGCCCTCGGGGCGAATGCTCTGGCTCTTTGGCAACCCCACGGCCAGCATCCGCCGCAACGCTCATCTCCGACGCAATCTCCGCATACACTCCGGCAACTTCTGTGGGAGGCCCGCCCTCGGGCGAATGCTCTCGCTCTATGGCAACCCAACGCCCAGCATCCGCCGCAAAGCTCTTTATTAGTTACCGCTCGTCTGCCGCGGCGTTTTGCCTCGTTTTTCGCCCAACGCCTCGCTTGTTTTTTGTGATCTAGGTGGCAAAATGCCAACCCGCTAAAGATTGGACGGAACTTTTCAATCTTTTTCAGATCGTGCCGGCGCAGCCTTTCGCTACGCTGCCTTACCGACGAGACGGAATTCGACGTGAACGCTGTAGTCCCTCCGCAACACCTTCATTCTGCTACCCATGATGAGATTGATCTGGTCCAGCTCGTCGGCGCGCTATGGAAGCAAAAAACGCTGATCATCGCAGTGACCTTCCTGGCTGGCCTCATTGGGCTTGCCTACGCTATGTCCGCAACGCGCTATTACACCGTTCAGAGCGTACTGCGCCCGGCCGCAATCAAAGACCTGGACGAGCTCAATCACCTGGGGATCTACAAGCTGTCACCGAAGCAAGCATTGGGTCAAGTTGGCGCTGCGCTTGATTCCTATGAGAACCGCCTCGGTTTCTTCCGTGACAATCAGCAACTCTTCGCTGATCTGGCCCAGCCCGGCCGTAGCCTGGAGCAAACGTTCGAAGCCTTTAACGACGACGCGATCAAGTTGCTGCAGCCTGACGCGAAAAAGCCCGAAGGAACCACCCCCTTCGTTGGCATTCAACTGACCTACCCGCAAGACCTCAACGGCGTTCAGATCGTCAACGGCTTCGTGCAGTACTCGCTCAATAGCGTTCGTCAGGAAGTAGCAGCCGATCTCGACACCCTGATCGGTAACCGTCTCAGCCAGCTGGAAAAGAACATGGCTGCCGCTCGCGCCAACTACGAGGCGAGCAAGGAAGTCAAAATCGCCAAACTGAGCGAAGCGGACGCCCTCAAGCGTGCCGAACTGAACGACGAGCTTTCTGCGTTGCGTCAGCAGCTTAGAACCCGCCGTGACAACCGTATCAACCAGCTTAACGAGGCGATCCGCATCGCAACCTCGTTGGGTATCAGCAAACCCACTACGCCTTCATCCCTTGGCGCCGCCGAAATCACGGGGCAGGGCAGCGTGATCCGCACTGAAGTCAACAACCAGCAAATACCGCTCTACTTCATGGGCAGCGATGCGCTGGAGGCCGAGCGTAAAGCGCTGTTGGCTCGTCGCTCGGATGACTTCACCGAGCCGCGCATCGCGCAGATTGCCCGTGAACTCAAATTGCTCGAGCACAACCGCCAAATTGAAGTGCTGAACAGCCGCGAAAACGAAGACCTGTTCCTGAAAAACCTTGCCGCCTGGCGCGAGGAAGCCGCACGACTGCGCGCTCTGCAGTTCGATACCGAATCGCTCAAGTTGGTCTCTATCGACCAAGCAGCCGTAGAGCCGAGCCGGCCCATCAAACCCAAGAAAGCATTGATCGTTGCGCTCGCGCTGGTACTCGGCGGTATGCTCGGGTTATTCATCGCCCTGGTGAGAAACCTGCGCCGTCCCGTGGCCTCGATCTGACCATCCGTCCGTCGGAATACTGCTGGCAACTCAGCAGTTCTGAAACTCGGTAGAATCCCCGCTTATTTTTTCAGCGGGCCCGTGACTAGCTAGTCGCGGGCATCTTGGGTGACATCGTTAAAGGAATAACCATGAGCTATCCAAAAATAGAACATCACGGCGCCAAGGACGGCGTTACCGGCTCCTGCCACCAACTGCATATGAATGCCACCAGCAGCCTGTTGGTTGACTGTGGGCTGTTCCAGGGCAACGACGCATCGATCCCGAGCGAGCCCGGCGCGGATCGGCTCGCCATCGAATTTCCGCTAGACACCATAAAAGCGCTAGTGGCCACCCATGTGCACATCGACCATGTTGGGCGGATACCCTATCTTCTCGCGGCAGGCTTCGACGGCCCCATCCTATGCAGCGAGCCGTCCGCAAAGCTTCTACCGATCGTCCTAGAGGATGCCTTCAAACTGGGCTTCAGCCGTGACCAGGCACAGATCGAAAAGTACATCCGCGTCATCGAGCAGCGGCTCATTGCATTGCCGTACCAGCAATGGTTCACCTTGGCCGATACCGATGAGTTGCAAGCCCGCATACGGCTGCAGCGTGCTGGGCATATCCTCGGATCGGCCTACGTTGAAATCGATCTGACCTACCCGCAAACGGGGCAGAGCAAACGCGTAGTCTTCTCCGGCGATCTCGGTGCGCCGCACGCACCCTTTCTAATTCCTCCGGAATCACCGGAGCGCGCCGACATCCTGGTGCTGGAAAGCACCTACGGCGACCGCCTCCATGAAGACCGTGCCAACCGCCGAAAGCGGCTCGAAGCCGTTATCGAGCAAGCCCTCGAAGACCACGGCACCGTCCTCATCCCCGCATTCAGCATCGGCCGCACCCAAGAACTGCTCTACGAACTTGAGGAGATCATCCAAGCGGCCAGCCCCAACACCGTACAACCCCCTCTCCCCTCCGGGGAGAGGGCTGGGGTGAGGGGAAAAGGGAGCAGCGATAACGCCAATCCCAACACCGAACCCAACTGGCCCGAAATCCCAGTCATCCTAGACTCGCCCCTCGCCAGCCGCTTCACCGAGACCTACCGAAGCCTAAAGCCCTTCTGGAATCAGGAAGCCCGCGACCGCATCCAGTCCGGCCGCTGCCCGCTGGCCTTCGAACAACTGATCACCATAGACAGCCACAGCGACCACCAGCGTATCGTCAACCATCTGACCCAGACCGCACGCCCATCTATCGTTATAGCCGGTGGCGGCATGTGCAGCGGTGGCCGCATCGTCAATTACCTCAAAGCCATGCTCGGCGATAAAAGGCACAACGTCCTATTCGTCGGCTACCAGGCCAAGGGCACGCCGGGACATGCCATCCAAACCTACGGCCCGAAAGGCGGCTACGTAGACCTCGATGGCGAGCGCATCGATATCCGCGCTGGCATCACCAGTATCGGCGGCTACTCTGCTCATGCGGATCAGAAAGGGTTGGTGGATTTTGTGACTGGGATGCAGCAGTGGCCGAGTGAGATACGGGTGGTGCATGGGGATGTGGGGGCGAAGGGAGCGTTAGGCGCCCGGCTTCATGAAGGTTACAAGCAACACAACAGGATCCAGGCGCGAATCATCGTCGCCGGGGCACGTGATGCGGCTGGTGAGGGCGTTTTCCATATATGAGCAAACTACCTACCATTGTTGAGGTTACGATCAAGGCAAGCTTTGCTTTAAGCATTGTTGTAACGAAGCCAAGGCAGCAATCGGGCTGCAAGCGGTGCGCAGATCAGCTGCGGACGAATCGGTGGGCCCGCCGAGCAGACGTATTCCCGACGCATCTACAATCTGCCAAACGCAGGACAAAGAGTAATCGATGAAAATTGTTAAACACTCTCTTTATAATCTTATAGGGCTTGGCCTTCCACTGGTTGTAGCAGTCTTCTGCATACCTATTCTTATCCGCGAGTTGGGGGATGCTCGTTTTGGGTTGTTGACTTTGATATGGGCAGTTGTAAGTTATTTTGGCCTTTTTGATCTTGGCCTCGGAAGGGCGCTGACGCAGCAGCTTTCCGTTGCGATGGTGGAAAAAGATGAGAAACGTATTGGTTCGCTAGTGTCCACAGCGTTGGTTTTAATGACTGGCTTAGGTCTCTTAGCTGGTCTCTTGATGGCATCAACCTCTCTTTGGGGGATCGATTTTATTCAATCTGTGCCGGATCAGTATGAGGCAATTAACTCAGTGCTGCTGATGGCGCTGGCTATGCCTGCCATTGTGTTGACTTCTGGCTTTAGAGGGGTGCTGGAGGCACGCCACGCTTTCGGTATTATTAATGCCATTCGACTCCCTATGGGGCTATTGACATTTCTCGGTCCGGTGGTCGTGGTGCTTTATGGGTCGACAAGGCTGGATGTTGTTACTGGAGTATTAGCCGCAGGACGCATCATCGCCTGCGCGATTCATGGCTGGTATGCATGGCGTGTGCTCCCTGTAGAGCACGGAGGACTAGCAGTTCATAAAGCGCACCTGCGACCGCTATGTGTATCTGGCGGCTGGCTCACTCTTAGCAATATAGTAAGCCCTTTGATGGGCTATGTTGATCGTTTCATCATAGCCGGCACTTTGTCTGCGGCTGCTGTGGCTTATTATACGACACCCCAAGAGATGATCCTGAGGCTCTGGATATTACCAGGAGCGCTTACAGCTGTCTTATTTCCAACTTTCACCGCGCATATATCTTTAAGGAATGGGCACGCAAAGCTGCTTTTTAATAAAGCCGTTACTTGGCTTTTTTTAATAATGCTACCTTTAACCTCTTTTATTGCAATTTTTGCCTCAGAGATACTTCGGCTATGGATTGGAGAAGAATTTTCTGAGCAAAGCACAGTTATTTTGAAAATATTTTCGGTTGGAATTTTTATCAACTGTTTAGCTCATATCCCATTCACTTTTATGCAAAGCGCAAACGCACCTCGGATTATTGCGCTTATCCATTGTTTCCAGTTTCCATTTTTTCTGCTGCTGGTATGGTGGATGACTGAAAAGTACGGGCTTTCAGGGGCAGCAATAGCTTGGTTAATAAGAATGATTGCTGACTCAGGTTTAATGTTTGGAGCATGCTGGTGCCACCAAGGATGGGCGAGTCGGGGGCTGTTTAGCAAAAAAACATCTTTTTTTATTTTGGTAGCAATTTTAGCCTACACTATCGCTTTGGTTGATAGTATCTATCTTAGGATGACGCTTTTTGGGTTAACGGTCTGCGCTGTCTCGGTACTCATGTGGAAGGAGCGTAAAACGGATATTAATCGCTCGGCTCCGATTAGCGGTGTCGGTAATTAGTCATGATTGTTTATACTCCAATCAAAAATATCTTAGTCTTGTGGTTGTTGATGGCGGCAGTAGGGTTTTACCCTATTGTGATTATTGGTCGTATAAAGCTTAATAATGTCTTAGACTTACTATTGTTATTTACTTCTTTAGCTGTGTTTTTAATTTTAATTAATAGAATCAAGATCTCTTTCAGAACAAGAGAGATGTCACTGGTTTTTATTATATTTCTAATTTCTTGGATTCCTGGTTTCGCTTTTTCAAATAATGTCGATTTTTTGCTGCAGCGCTATTTGATTTTTGGAAGCATGACGGTTGTCGTTATCCTTTTGTTTCTGTTGCCTAAACCGGAAAAACCATTGCTTGCTAATGGTTGTGTTTGGGTTATTGCAATATTTTTCATTTCTGCGCTGCTTGTTTTATCTTATATCTCAATTGGAGTGACGGAGTATGGAAGAGTTACTATCCCAGGGTACGATAATGGTGTTTTGGTTTACCGGTACGTAGATGGCGTAGGTTTACTGCCCGATCCGAATGTTTTAAGTTATGGGCTTGGGTTTATATATCTTTTATCTCTAGCTTATACCGGTTTTCGGCCGATAATATTTGGATGGTTGGCGCTAGCGCTACTGCTTGTGGGGTCACGATCTGCTCTGTTATCTTTATTTATAGCAATGAGCTACTGGTTTCTTGTCGAATATAAGTTTCGCAAGACCTATCTGCCGATTTTTGCTGTAATTCTCGTAGGCTTTATTAGTGCAATAACTTTCTTTCAAACTGATATCTTGAAACGATTCCAGAATCCCGAGAATTATATCGAAAGATATAGCATGTGGTTATCCTTGCTAGATGCTTATCTCTCTTCCGGTATGAATATTTTATGGGGTAATGGATTCGGTTCAGCGCGAAGTGAGCTTGGCGATCCCCATAATTTTTATCTCTCCGTCCTATATGATGGTGGATTTTTGGCATTGCCTTGTTTGTTTCTAGTGTATTTCGCCTCCTTTAGATACGTAACTATTAATTTTTCTTCGCGAGAAAGAAATTCAGCCTATATGATGTTGGTTTTTAATTTGCTCATCGGCCTGTTTTATTGGCAAGACCAGATGTTTTTTGTACCTTTTCTTTTGATTTGGCTCCTTTCTATTTATAAAGGCGCATAATGTTTCTATACTTTGCAAAATGAAATGCATGTAAATTCGGCGCTATAACATTTGCTTTGTGTGAGTGATATGAATCATCCTCGGGTCTCGATAGTTGTTCCGGTATATAATGGTGAGAAATATATTAAAGATACTCTGCGTTCGATTGTTGCGCAGTCTTATAGAAATATAGAATGCATTGTTGTTGATGATGGGTCCACTGACAATACGGTTGAAGTCTGCCGCGAGTTTGCAGATAGCGTATTGGTCTTAAGTAAGCCGAACGGTGGGCAATCGGACGCCTTGAACTACGGTTGGAAAAGGGCGTCCGG
Organism: Pseudomonas sp. E45-MNA-CIBAN-0222; assembly: GCF_040310405.1. Classification (NCBI taxonomy): domain Bacteria; kingdom Pseudomonadati; phylum Pseudomonadota; class Gammaproteobacteria; order Pseudomonadales; family Pseudomonadaceae; genus Pseudomonas; species Pseudomonas sp. E45-MNA-CIBAN-0222. The sequence goes on along the minus strand of NZ_JBEOPU010000009.1, from coordinate 219,518 downwards.
CGATTATCTTTCTTATTTAAGTGCTGATGATCTCTTGCATGATAGTGCTATTGAGCATCTTGTGGCTGATGCTGAAAGCATGCCGGGTAAGGTGGTTGTCTTTCCTGGTTATCAATTAATTGATGGGCGTGGCAAAAGAATCAAAGATTTTCATCCTAGATTTTTTGATAAAGAATCTATGTTTGAAAAGTTTTATTGCCCTATTGGGCCGGGTGCGATTTTTTCCCGATCATTATTTAATGATTTTGGAGGGTGGCGGACTGACTTACGGCAAATTCCAGACTTTGAATATTGGCTTAGATTGGCGAATGCGGCTTCCTTCATGTACCACTCGACAATTCTTTCCTCGTTTCGAGTGCATGTAGCCTCCCAAACTTACGCTATTTCTAGCTTTGAAAAGTCGGAAGAATCTATTGTTGTTGCTCAATCACTTGCGGCTACTGCTAATGAAGGGGGGATTAACTCTGATAGATTTATTGCGTCAGCTCATCTATTTTCGGCATGTCTGCATTTTAGATCAGGTCGCATAGCGACAGGATTCCGACGGTTGATGACGGCTGGGTTGTTTTCTCCACGCACTATGCTAAGTCTCTATGCGCTGAGAAGAGTTTTCTCGGCCTGTACATCGTATCTGCGGTATGCAAGCCGTAGTTGATGGCGACTGGCTTATGTTGCACATGTGTATAGGTGGTTGTTTTGCGGAGGAGTTATGCGGATTGCTATGGTTTTGCCTTCTCTGAGTCGCTCTGCGACAATTACTGTCGCTCTAAATATAGTCTCTGGTTTAATTGATCGCGGACATCATGTTGATGTCCTTTATTTCGACGAAAAGGTTGATCGTCCTGTGCCAAAAGGATCCAGTGCCTACAAAATTGCCTTCTTCCGTAGGCATGACTTTTCGAAATATGACATTGTTCATTCGCATAACCTTCGGCCTGATTTATATGTTTCAGCTCATAAGTTTTTTAAAAATTTTTCTTGCGTATCTACAATTCATAATTATGTTGCCGAAGAGCTGGAAAATTACTACGGAAAAGTTGTCTCTTTAATATTTACTCGTATTTGGTTATTTGCTTGGCGCAAGTTTGATAAATTGGTGTGCTTGACTGATGGAGCGGTTGGCTATTATCAGGCTCTATTGCCAAAATCTGATATCTCATATGTATATAATGGTGTCTCCGTTGCTGACACCGATGTTACGCCTAATCCTAGGCTGGTGTCCGCCGTTTATAAGTTAAAACAGAATGATTACTTTGTGTTAGGCACATATTGTAATCAAACTAAAGGGAAGGGGCTAGAACAGCTTGTACGCTTCGCGGAAGCGGATCCGAGCGTTGCGGTTGTTATCATTGGGGACGGACCGGAGAAGCGCAATCTTGTTGCACTCGCTGCGGAGCTTGGAGTAGTGGATCGCTGTTTGTTTTTTCCTTTTTTGCCTAGCGCTTATGTCTATAATTATATTTTTGATGCATATGTGATTCCGTCAAGAAGCGAAGGATTTGGTCTGGCACTAGTCGAAGCTTCGTTATGTGGGGCTAATATAATGTGTTCTGATATACCGGTTTTCCGCGAAATGTTTGATGATACACAGGTCTCGTTTTTTAGACTGGACGACATGGAAGATATGCGCAGAGTGGTGCGGCAGATGAAGGGCGGTTTAGATAAGCGTAATTCGGCTAAGTTAAAGGCAGTACAAGAATTTTCTATCGAGGCAATGACTAGTCGTTATTTGAAAATTTATAACCTTGCATTGAATCGTCTGGGCTAAAGGATTGCCTCCTTGTTTGGCTTTGCAAGTTATGACCAATTATGCTGTCAGTTACGGGGCGTAAGAGCGGCTTAATTTATGATTCGGTGAATGCGCACCAACTAATGCGTTGTGTATGCTCTATAAGGCGATTTATCATTCGCCGGCCAGTGGCGTAAAGCAAGCTCATAATGAGTCCTCCTCAACTTAAGGTGCTTGGATGCGGGTGTTAGTCCTATCTCAATACTTTTGGCCTGAAACCTTCATAATAAATGATCTTGTAAGAAAGCTCAGTGATTTGGGGCATGATGTTACCGTTGCAACTGCTAAGCCGAATTATCCAAGTGGGAAAGTCTTCGCTGGCTATAAGGTCTGGGGAGTTCAGCGCGAATACTTTTCTGATAACGTTGAGGTGATACGCGTACCTTTATGGCCCCGCGGTCGGGGTGGTTCAAGGAACCTAATTCTGAACTATTTATCTTTTGTTATCACCGGACTATTCCTCTTGCCGTGGCTTCTAAGGGGGCGCAAGTTCGATAGCATTCTGGTGTTCGCTATGTCGCCAATTACTCAGGTGATTCCTGCCATTCCTCTAAAGTGGCTCAAGCGCGCGCATCTGGCGGCCTGGATTCAAGATCTTTGGCCTGAGAGTCTGGCTGCGACAGGGTTTGTTCGTAACCCTCAGGCACTTCGTTTAGCGGGTTGGATGGTTCGAGGAATCTATGCCTGTTGCGATACATTGTTGTTGCAGTCGCGCGCTTTTTTTGAACCCGTAGCCCGTTATGCCTGCAGCAGCAAACTTGTTTACTACCCAAACTCCATTGCGTTTCCCACCGAAAGAGATAAGGCGCCGGAAGTCGCTCCGCAGCTTCTAAAAGAACTGCAGTCAGCTTTCTGCGTGGTTTTTGCCGGAAACATTGGGGTTGCTCAATCGATAGAGACTATTGTTGAGGCTGCCGAATTGTTGCGCCCACAGCTTGGAATAAAGTTTGTTTTGGTAGGGAGTGGTAGTCGCCTCGATTGGGTAAGAGAGCGCAAGGCTTCCCTAGGGCTAGATAACCTGGTTCTTGCGGGCCGCTTCCCCATGGAGGCAATGCCGCAGATCTATGAACACTCCTCCGCCTTGTTGGTGTCTCTAAAAGATGAAGAAATTTTTTCTTATACCATTCCCAGTAAAGTACAGGCGTATCTTGCCGCAGGAAAGCCGATCATTGCTTCGTTGCGTGGAGAGGGCGCCCGTATTATCGAAGAATCGTGCGCAGGTATTACGTGCCAACCTGACAACGCGGGAGCGTTAGTAGATAGTATTTTGACTCTCAAATCCCTGACCCAGGCGGAACTCGATAAGATGGGAACTGCAGGGCTGCTTTATTTTAATAAAAATTTCGACATGGGCCGTCAAGCTCAGCGTCTGGTTGAAATACTAGCGTTGAGAGCTAATATAAAAAAGAGGTAGTAAGCGATGCGAGCATTGGTTCTGGGTGTTACCGGCATGCTTGGGCATGACGTATTCAGAGTGTTAAGTACCTCTCCCGAGCTGGAGGTATGGGGTACGCTTCGCAACTCTGCGGGCCTGTCTTATTTTAGTGAGAAGCACCAGAAATGCATCCTCTCTGGTATTGATGTGCTTGATCACGATGCACTGACCACGGTCTTGACGCGCGTACGTCCCGATATAGTGGTCAATTGTGTAGGGTTGATTAAGCAACTTGCCGATGCGAACGATCCACTCGTTGCACTTCCGATCAACGCTTTGCTGCCGCATCGTTTAGCACGGTTATGTGCTTTGGGTGGGGCTCGGCTGATTCATGTAAGTACCGATTGTGTCTTTTCTGGTAGTAAGGGGCTATACGTAGAATCAGACCTATCCGATGCGGAGGATTTGTACGGTAAGTCGAAATACATAGGTGAGTTACGAGACCTTCCCCACGCAGTCACGCTTCGAACCTCGATCATAGGCCATGAACTAAGCAGTAACCATGCACTGCTGGACTGGTTTCTATCTCAGAATGGTTCCGTCAAGGGCTATCGCAAGGCGATTTTTTCTGGGTTACCTACCGTCGAGTTGGCTCGAGTTATCCGTGATTACGTGATACCGTCGCGACAGTTGCATGGTTTATATCATGTGTCGGTCAAACCAATTGATAAGTATAGCTTACTCAAGCTGGCGGCTGAGGTATATGGAAAGGAAATTAAGATCGAACCAGACGATAATTTGGTAATAGACCGTTCTCTCGATTCTACAAATTTTCAGAACGCTACCGGCTACACTCCGCCCACTTGGCGTGAATTGCTCGAACAAATGCGCGATCAGCGCTGAGTACACTCATTTTATTAGATTGGAAATAGAAAATGTTTGACGACAAGATTCTGATGATCACCGGTGGTACTGGGTCTTTCGGTAATACCGTGCTGAAACGTTTCCTTGATACCGATGTCAAGGAGATTCGCGTATTTAGTCGCGACGAGAAAAAGCAAGAGGATATGCGCATTGCCTTGGCCAGTGCAAAGGTCAAGTTCTTTATTGGGGATGTACGGGACTATAATAGTTTGACTAATGCTATGGCAGGCGTCGATTATATTTTTCATGCAGCTGCCCTCAAACAGGTACCGTCCTGTGAGTTCTATCCGATGGAGGCAGTTAAAACCAATGTTATCGGCACTGAAAATGTACTCAATGCGGCCATCGCAACTGGTGTAGCGCGCGTGGTTGTGCTCTCGACTGATAAGGCCGTCTACCCGATCAATGCTATGGGCATCTCGAAGGCAATGTCCGAAAAGTTGATGGTCGCCAAATCTCGACTTATTCCTACGAGCGGCCCTGTAATTTGTGCGACCCGCTATGGCAATGTGATGGCTTCGCGTGGCTCAGTGATTCCTCTATTTGTCAATCAACTCAAAAGTGGAGAACCACTCACTGTCACCGATCCCAACATGACACGCTTCCTAATGTCTTTGGAGGATTCGGTAGACTTGGTACTTCACGCCTTCGAGCATGCAGAGCAAGGAGATATTTTTGTTCAAAAGGCACCAGCATCGACTGTGGCGGACCTCGCTCAGGCGCTCAAGGAATTGTTTGCCTATGACAATCCAGTGAAAGTGATTGGTACCCGTCACGGCGAAAAGTTATACGAGTCACTGATTTCCCGTGAGGAGATGGCCAAGGCCGAAGACATGGGACGTTATTACCGCATTCCTGCGGACAACCGCGATCTCAATTACAAAAAGTACTTCGTCGAGGGGGAGACGCACATCTCCGAACTTGATGACTACACGTCGCACAATACCAAGCGCCTGGATGTTGCGGGTATCAAAGATTTGCTACTGAAGCTCGATTACATCAAGGGCCAGCTCAATGCTTAAAGTCATGACGCTTGTCGGCACCCGTCCGGAGCTGATCAAAATGAGCCGGGTGATCGCTGAGCTGGACCGCCAGGTTAACCACGTCCTAGTACACTCTGGGCAGAACTACGATTACGAGCTTAACCAAGTTTTTTTTGACGACTTAGAAATCCGCAAACCGGATCATTTTCTCGGCGCCGCTGGCGAAACCGCCGCGCAGACTATCGCCGAAGTTATCGCCAAGGCCGATTCGGTGTTCGAGTTGGAGAAGCCCGATGCATTGCTGCTCTACGGCGACACCAACACCTGCCTAGCGGTAATCGCTGCCAAGCGGCGAAAGATTCCGGTGTTCCACATGGAGGCTGGCAACCGTTGTTTCGATCAGCGCGTGCCGGAAGAGCTCAACCGCAAGGTGCTTGACCATCTATCCGACATCAATATGGTGCTTACCGAGCATGCCCGTCGTTACCTGATTGCCGAGGGTATTCGTCCGGAGACTATCATTAAGACTGGTTCTCACATGCACGAGGTGCTCGACTACTACAGGCCGAAGATCGAGGCCTCCGACGTGCTGGAGCGTGAGCAGCTGCAGGCCGGTAAGTTCTTCGTGGTCAGTGCGCATCGCGAGGAGAATGTCGATACTCCTGACAACCTTCGAGATCTGCTCGCTACCCTGCGCGCTCTGGTCAATGAGTATGGCTTTCCGGTAATCGTCTCGACCCATCCGCGTACACGCAAGCGCCTGGAGGCGCTAGGCGAGTCGCTGGAGCATCCGTTGATTCGCTTCGTCAAACCGTTTGGGCTGCTTGATTACATCAAGCTGCAGATGTCGGCGTTCTGTGTCCTTTCCGATAGCGGAACCATCACGGAGGAGGCTTCGCTGCTCAACTTGCCTGCCGTGACCTTGCGCAATGCCCATGAGCGTCCCGAAGGTATGGATGAAGGTACGCTGATCATGAGCGGGCTGAAGAAGGACTCAGTGCTGTCTGCGGTCAGGGTCATTACCAGCCAGCATCAGGCCGGTAGCCGTGCGATTCCTCTGGTTCCGGACTATCAGGGAGGGCCGGTGTCGCTGCAGGTTGTACGAGTGGTGTTGAGCTACACCGACTACATCAACCGTACTGTCTGGCGCAAAAGCTGAGTCGCTAAATATGAATATCTTGCTGACAGGTGCTACGGGATTTTTGGGGAGCGCACTCGTTAGAGTATTGAACCGACGGAAGGACATGTCTTTGGCTGTCGCGCTTCGTTCTCAGAAGCCTTCGTTGTGCTCGACGACCCATGTGGTAGGCGAATTCTACGCTGATACCGACTGGTCCTCGGCGCTGGCAGGTCAGCAGGTGGTAGTTCATGCCGCCGCGCGGGCTCATATCATGAAAGACGAAGTAGCCGACCCTTTAGCTGAGTACCGCCGTGTCAATGTGGAAGGCACGCTGAATCTGGCGCGTCAGGCGGTTGGGGCTGGGGTGAGGCGTTTCATTTTTATCAGCTCGATTGGTGTAAACGGTAACTTCAATACTCGACCTTTTTGCGCAGACGACCCGCCGAGCCCTGCAGAGCCTTATGCTCAGTCCAAGGGGGAGGCAGAGCAAGGCCTGATGCAATTGGTTGCCGAAACCGGTATCGAAGTGGTGATTATTCGTCCACCGCTGGTCTATGGTTCCGGCGCACCCGGTAACTTCGGCAGCTTGGTTCGATGGATCGAAAAAGGTTTTCCTCTCCCCCTTGGCGCTATCCACAACAAGCGTTCTCTAGTTGGTATCGACAATCTGGTCGATCTGATCATCCGTTGCATCGATCATCCCGCCGCCGCCAACCAGGTTTTTCTCGCGGGAGACGGTGAGGATCTATCCACTACCGAGTTACTGCGTGGCGTGGGTAGGGCGATGGGCAAGCCTGCGCGGTTGATTCCCGTCCCGGCTGGCATGCTGCAATTCGGGGCTACCTTGTTAGGCAAAAGGGCCATGGCCCAACGGTTGCTCGGCTCGTTGCAGGTGGATATCAGCAAGACCTGCGAATTGCTGGACTGGAAGCCGCCCTATACGGTGGAAGAAGGGCTCAAGCGCTGCTTCGAGCGTTCCAATTGATCTTTTGATGGTGAATTTGTGATTCGAGTGTTTGATTTTGTTTTTTCGCTGTTGGGGCTTGTGTTTGGTTTTCCGGTATTGCTGGTCCTGACCCTTATCGGCTTGTTCGATACCGGCTCGCCGGTTTTTCGCCAGGTGCGGGTAGGGCGTCATCAGAAGCCGTTCACTTTGGTCAAGTTCCGCACCATGAAGGTGGATACCGCATCGGTTGCCACTCACTTGGCCAGTAGTGCTTCCATTACCCGTTTCGGTCATTTTCTGCGCAAGACCAAGCTGGATGAATTGCCCCAGCTCTGGAATGTACTCAAGGGTGAGATGAGCCTGGTAGGGCCGCGCCCCGGGCTGTTCAACCAGGAAGAGTTGACGCAAGAACGCGCCAAGCGCGGGGTATTCGATGTTCGACCTGGGATTACCGGGCTGGCACAAGTGAATGAAATCGATATGTCCACGCCGGCATTGCTGGCCGAAACTGACCAGAGGATGATCCAGAGCCTTACGGTGGTGGACTATTTCAAGTACATCTTTATGACGGTTGCCGGGAAAGGGGCGGGCGACAGGGTTCGGTGAGGTAGCTGTGTTTTCTGCTGGGCTATTTTCGATCGAGGCTGCAGCGCTCCCGCAGATATGCAGGGCGGTGTGCTTTCGCCAGCAAGCTGGCTCCTACAGGGGGCGAGCTAGCCGTTCTGTAAGTTAGGCAGTGCTCGCAAATAGGGCCTATACCTTTTTTGGTACGAACGCGCGTTAAGGTTGATTGGTATGAGGTTTTCCTGTGTTGAGATTGGCTGAAAAATTGCGCTCGCGCCTGGTACGGCTGCCACGTCGGCAGAAGCGTGTCATACAGGTGGCCGCGGATGTGCTGTTGGTATGGTTAGCGCTTTGGCTAGCCTTTTTCGTTCGTGTGGGTGATGCGGATTTTGTGCAGCCACTCGGTGGGCACGCCTGGTTATTTGGCATTGCACCGCTGATTGCGATTCCATTTTTTGTTCGCTTCGGCATGTATCGCGCCGTGATGCGCTATTTCGGCAACGATGCGCTGATGGCCATCGTCAAGGCGGTTACGCTCTCGGCGTTGCTTTTGTCTCTGGCGGTGTATTGGCGTACGGATGTGCCCAAGGTCATTCCGCGCTCGATGGTGTTCAACTACTGGTGGCTGAGCCTGCTCCTGATTGGCGGCTTGCGCTTAGTGATGCGCCAGTACTTCATGGGTGATTGGTTTTCCCCGGATTCGCTCACTAAGTTCAAAGGCCGCGATGCGGGTTTGCCAAAGGTAGCGGTGTACGGCGCCGGTGCGGCGGGCAATCAGTTGATTGCTGCGTTGCGCTTGGGGCGCGCGATGCGTCCGGTTGCGTTTATCGATGATGATCCAAATCTCTCCAACCGTACAATTGCAGGGCTCCGGGTGTATTCGCCCAAGCACATTCAGCAGATGATCGATGAAACGGGCGCTGACGAAATTCTGCTGGCGATTCCTTCAGCGTCACGCGCGCGGCGGCGTGAGGTATTGGAAACGTTGGAGCCCTATCCGTTGCACGTTCGCAGTGTGCCTGGATTCATGGACTTGGCCAGTGGGCGTGTCAAGGTTGAGGATATTCAGGAAGTCGACATTGCTGACTTGCTCGGGCGCGACGCCGTGCCGCCACAGCAGACGCTGTTCGAGAAGTGCATTTGCGGCAAGGTAGTGATGGTGACGGGAGCGGGTGGCTCGATTGGTTCGGAGCTGTGCCGACAGATCCTGTCGAACAAGCCTCAAACGCTGCTGCTGTTCGAGCACAGCGAGTTCAATCTCTACAGCATTCACATTGAGCTGGAGCGGGCTATCGAGCGGGCTTCGCTGCCGGTTCGGTTGGTGCCGATCATGGGGTCCATCCGTAATCCCGAGCGCCTACTGGATGTGATGCGCACTTGGCAGGTGGAGACGATCTATCACGCGGCGGCGTACAAGCATGTACCCATGGTGGAGCACAACGTCGCAGAGGGCGTGCTGAATAATGTGCTTGGCACCATGAACACGGCCCAGGCGGCAGTGCAGGCGGGGGTGGCCAACTTCGTGCTGATCTCCACCGACAAGGCAGTGCGCCCGACCAATGTGATGGGCAGCACCAAGCGTGTCGCCGAAATGATTCTGCAGGCGTTGAGCCGCGAAACCGCGCCGGTGCTTTTTGGTGCTGGCGACTCGGTGCATCACGTCAACAAGACGCGCTTTACCATGGTTCGTTTCGGCAACGTGCTGGGGTCGTCGGGTTCGGTTATTCCGCGCTTCTACCAGCAGATTCGTAGCGGCGGGCCGGTGACGGTGACGCACCCGAAGATCACCCGTTACTTCATGACCATTCCCGAAGCTGCTCAGCTGGTTATCCAGGCCGGGTCGATGGGGCAGGGTGGTGACGTGTTTGTGCTGGATATGGGGCAGCCGGTGAAGATCGCTGAGCTGGCCGAGAAGCTGATTCATCTGTCCGGTCTCAGCGTGCGGTCCGAGAAATGCCCGCACGGGGATATCGCTATTGAGTACACCGGCCTGCGGCCCGGCGAGAAGCTGTATGAAGAGCTGTTGATTGGCGACAACGTGAGCGCTACCGAACATCCGATGATCATGCGCGCCAATGAGGAGCATCTCGACTGGGATGTGCTCAAGGACAGGTTGGCGAAACTGCTCAAGGCGGTGGAAAGCGATGACTACCCGCAGGTGCGGCAGCTGCTTCGCGAAGTGGTGAGCGGGTATGTGCCGGAAGGTGAAATCGTCGACTGGATCTACCAGCAGCGGCGGGTAGAGCTTGAGTAAGTAGAGTTACACGTCAGGGGTGCCTGGTCTCCTGGCAGCTTCTGAACAGCCCAGCGGTTGGGTAGGCGCGATTTCAAATCTGCTCTGCAGCCTCCACCGTGAGAGTACGTTCCTTCCCAAGGGGGCTTCAGCCCCCACTATTAGCGGCCGTTGATTGCCTCTCAACTGGCAAATACTTCTCGCCATTCGGCTGGCTGGTGTCAGATATCAGTGCCGTGCACCCTCGTCCGGCATGCTCAGCAGCTGTTTTTCACGGTTCCAGTCGAACGGTTCGTCGTTCTGTTCGGCTTCGTAGCGGCGTTCTTCCAGCTGCTGGAAGACGGCGATCTCGTCATCGGGCATGAAGTGCAGGCAGTCGCCGCCAAAGAACCACAGTAGGTCGCGCGGTACCAGGTGAGCGATCTGGGGATAGCGGTGGAAAACCTGGCAGATCAGGTCCTGACCCATATGGCGCTCTTCCGGCACGTTCTGCAGGTTCATGATCAGTTCGTCGAAGCGCTCGAGGAACAGTGCGTGGCTTTCTTCCGAGACTTGCTCGGCCTCGCCCATGGCGAGCAGGATGCCGCGCAGATGGGCCAGCAGGGCCAGGTTGTGATCGTGGTATGGATTGGCCATGTGTTCACCTGTGTCGGTTTTCTGAAAGGCGCGATTATAGGCGCGCGCGCCGGTGAATTGGGGTGTCTGGTTGACTCGCTGAAAGCCCGCGGGTTCGGTTTGTCAGATGAGGCGATATCAGGCCCTTCAGCTTGCCAGCGCTGGGCCGCGCTTTTCTGGGCGCGGTGGCAGGGCTGAGTACTAGCTTGGGTCGACCGAGACGGGCTGAACAGGAATGCTGATCAGGCTGAGCAGGTAGCCATCGAAGGTAGTGCACTGGCCCTCGAACTCGGCACCGTTGCGCCAGGTTGCGGAGAGGTCGATCAGCAAGCGCAGGCGCGCCAGGCCCTGATGAGTGGCGTCCAGCACCTCGGCGTCCTGAAAGTAGAAGCGCTGCTGCACCAGCGGGAACAGGGCTTTGAACAGGCTTTCCTTAAACGAGAAGGTTCGGGTGACCAGTTCGGCGCGTTCGTTTTCGTTCAGCGAGAAGTAGATCTCCAGTTCACGGGGAGTAAGGATTTCGGCGGCCAGGCGGTCAGCTCGTTCGGGGGCAAGAATGCGCTCGATATCCAGTCCCAGCCCGCTCCATTGCTGACTGGAACCCACCACCACGCCTGCCCAGCCTGCGCCGTGGGTGATGGAGCCAACGACGCCGCGCGGCCACTGCGGTGCGCGGTCTTCACCCACTGGCGGCACGAATGCAATGCCGGTCAGGCCTCGAAGGGCCTCCCTAGCGCATAAACGTCCAGCGAGAAACTCTGCCTGCCGCTTGCTGACGCCTTTCTGTGCGGGAATCTCCCAGCGGCCAAAATCCTCAGGATCGAGCAATGCCGGATCGAAGCGTGTGCTCATCAGGCTGACACCCGCCAAGGCTTGCGGTAGCGGCCAGTGGTCGGTGAGTGGCGTGCAGCAGCGTGGGTAGGAAGGCAGATCGTTCATGGTCGCTATTCTGCCTCAAGGCAGGTATTGGATGTGATCGCGCTTCGGGCGACGCGCCGTACTTCGCTTGGCGGATTACCACTTGCATACTTGCGCTGTTTCACCGGCATCGGTCCCGTTCCAGGTTGATGCTTGGCATCTGGACTGCTTCCCGCCGTCTCTCCCCCGCAGGGAGAGGGTGGGCAATCAACTGCACGCCATCGTCGCCAACGGCTGCAGCTCCGCTTCAGGAGGAATAAGCCGTATCAAGGTTGTGGTTATTTTTCACGCGCTGCTCGCTATGCCTTCAGGGTGCCTGCTAGGGTTGAGCGCATCATCTGGACGGAGAAAGCGATGTTCGAATCAGCCGAAATTGGTCACTCCATCGACAAGGAGACCTACGATGCGGCGGTGCCCGAGTTGCGTAAAGCGCTGTTGCAGGCGCAGTACCGGCTCAAGGCCCAAGCGCACTTCCCGGTCCTCATACTGATCAATGGCATCGAGGGTGCCGGCAAAGGGGAAACCATCAAGCTGCTCAACGAGTGGATGGATCCGCGGCTGATACGTGTCGACAGCTTCGATGTGCCCAGCGACGAAGAGCTCGCGCATCCACCGGCATGGCGTTTCTGGCGACGCCTGCCGCCGAAGGGCCACACCGGGATTTTCTTCGGCAACTGGTACAGCAAGATGCTCGAGGACCGTGTGCACGGGCGCATCGATGGTGCCGAGCTGAAACTCGCCACCGCGCGGGCGCAGCGCCTGGAGCGGATGCTCTGTGACGAGGGCGCGCTGATCTTCAAGTTCTGGTTCCATCTGTCCAAGGAGCGTATGAACGCCCGGCTCGATTCGCTGAAGAATGACCCGCTGCACAGCTGGCGCATCAGCCCGTTGGATTGGCAACAGTCCAAGACTTACGACAAGTTCGTGCGCCACGGTGAGAAGATCCTGCGGCTCAGCAGCCGGGATTTTGCGCCTTGGTATGTGATCGAGGGCGCGGACGAGCGTTATCGCAGTCTGACCGTCGGCCGCATCCTGCTTGAAGGTCTGCAGGCCGCCCTGGCCGCCGCGGAGCAGCCAGGGCAGGCGGCGTCGCAGCCGCATTCGGCGCCGCTGCAGATCGATCTGGATCATTTGAGCCTGCTGGACAGCCTGGATCTGAGCCAGAAGCTCACCAAGGACGACTACCAGCAGCAGCTCGCTGAAGAGCAGGCGCGGCTTTCGCAACTATTGCGGGACCGCAGGCTACGCAAGCGTGGCGTGCTGGCGCTGTTCGAAGGGCATGACGCGGCGGGCAAGGGCAGTGCGATTCGACGCGTGACGGGTGCGCTTGACCCACGGCTCTATCGCACGGTGCAGATCGCCGCGCCCACCGAGGAGGAGCGCGCTCAACCGTGGCTCTGGCGTTTCTGGCGCAATGTGCCCGAGCGCGGCAAGTTCACCATATTTGACCGCTCCTGGTATGGCCGCGTGCTGGTCGAGCGAGTGGAGGGCTTTTGCACTCCGGACGAGTGGCTACGGGCCTACTCCGAGATCAACGATTTCGAAGAGCAGCTGGTGGATGCAGATATCGTGCTGGTGAAGTTCTGGCTGAGCATCGACAAAAAGACCCAGCTCAAACGCTTTAAGGAACGCGAGGAAACGCCATTCAAGCGTTTCAAGATCACCGACGAGGATTGGCGTAACCGGGAGCGATGGGATGACTACAGCCACGCGGTTGCGGACATGGTTGATCGTACCAGCACGGAGATCGCCCCCTGGACGTTGGTGGAAGCCAACGACAAGCGCTTCGCCCGCATCAAGGTGCTGCGCACATTGAACGAGGCGCTGGAGGCTGCGATCGACAAGGGCCGTTAAAAGGGGAGGTGATGACGCCGTAGATTGGTTTCCTTTGAGGCCGGTGGCATAGGTAGCGCTCGGTCTTGGCTCGTCGGTGGGCTGAAGCCCACCCTACATGCGGCAGCATCGCGGTTCGCTGACGCCGGGCACTGGCAGTCACGCATCGGCATGTTCAAGCTGCTGCAGGGCATAGCTTTGTGGGTTTCAGCCCATCATTACGCATTGATAAAGCTCTGTTAGAGAGCTGGCAGCCGCTGCGTGGACCTAAAACATCTACGGTGCAGTGCCTGGTGTATCAAGCATCGTAGGCTGGGCTTCAGGCTACCAACATGTTGATTTCTGCTGCTACAGAATGTGCCCGGTGAGATTCTGCAGGGCAGGGTGAGTGGGTGCTGAAGCGAACGCCCCCCAGAGCGATCGGGCAAACGATGGCCGTCCATATCCAAACTGAATGGTCGTCGCAATGCTGGCGAGGTGGGAACTATGCTCGGATCACCGTCCATCCTGCGGTCGTGGAACAATCCGTGCGCGTAGCGCCGTCACAACATCCCCGCGACCGCTCCTAGTCTCCGAGGTATGTCATGCGTGAAGTAGTGATCGTCGATAGCGTACGAACCGGTCTGGCCAAGTCTTTCCGTGGCAAGTTCAACATGACCCGTCCTGATGATATGGCCGCGCATTGCGTCGATGCGCTGCTGTCTCGTAACGATCTTGACCCCGCGTTGGTCGAGGACTGTATCGTTGGTGCAGGCTCCAATGAGGGCGCGCAGGGCTATAACATCGGTCGTAACGTGGCTGTGTTGTCCCGGTTAGGTATCGACTGTGCCGGCATGACGCTCAATCGGTATTGCTCATCGGGCCTGCAGGCTATCGCCGTGGCGGCCAACCAGATTGCCTCGGAATGCAGCGACATCATCGTTGCCGGCGGGGTGGAGTCGATCACCCTGACCCTGAAGAGCCGCAACACCGATCACCTGTTCAATCCGATCATCCAGGAGCGCGTGCCGGGCATCTACCACACCATGGGCCAGACGGCCGAACTGGTGGCACGTCGTTACAACGTGACTCGCGAGCAGCAGGATCTCTACTCGCTGCAGAGCCAGCAGCGTACTGCGCGTGCGCAGGCCGATGGGCTGTACGGCGATGAAATCGTGCCGATGAATGTCCAGTACTACACCGAGGACAAGAACACCGGCGAGCGCACCGTGCATCAGGGCGTGGTCGAGGGTGATGATTGCAACCGTCCGGATACCACGCTGGAAAGCCTGGCCGGACTCAAGCCCGTGTTCGCTGAAGACGGCTCGGTCACCGCCGGTAACGCCTCGCAGCTGTCCGATGGCGCGTCCATGACGCTGGTGATGAGCCTGGACAAGGCCATCGAACTTGGCCTCAAGCCGCGCGCCTTTTTCCGTGGTTTCACCGTGGCAGGCTGCGAGCCAGAGGAGATGGGCATCGGGCCGGTTTACGCGGTGCCGCGTCTGCTCAAGGCCAAGGGGCTGCAGATCGACGACATCGACCTGTGGGAACTTAACGAGGCCTTCGCCTCGCAGTGCCTGTATTGCCGGGACACCCTTGGCATTGATAACGAAAAGTACAACGTCAATGGAGGATCGATCTCTATTGGCCATCCATTTGGCATGACAGGTTCGCGCACGGCTGGACATATCGTTCGCGAGTTGCAGCGGCGTAATCTGCGCTACGGAGTAGTGACCATGTGTGTCGGCGGCGGCATGGGCGCAGCAGGGCTGTTCGAAGCGGTCCGTTGAGCTGCAGTGGATCGGTAATTCAAGCGTAACGTTGTGTGTGGTGGGCTAAAGCCCACCCTACGTGGGTGCCCGCCTGGGCGCTTCGCGAGGTTTTAAGCAATAAAAGCTTCGCCCCGAGGGCGGGCCTCCCACACAGGCAGATGTGCATCCCCGCCCGTAGGAGGCGCGCCCTCGCGGCGAATGGAGTGCGGCCTGGCAGGAGCAAGAGCTTCGTCCCGAGTCGGGCCTCCCACACAAGCAGATGTGCACCCGCCCGTAGGAGGCGCGCCCTCGCGGCGAATGGAGTGCGGGCCTGGCAGGAGCAAGAGCTTCGCCCCGGGGCGGGCCTCCCACAAAGCAGACGATGCACACCGCTCTGTAGGAGGCGCGCCCTCGCGGCGAATGGTGTGCGGACCTGGCAGGAGCAAACGCTTCGCCTCGAGGTCGGCTCCCGCAGACGATTGCAGTGTGACCAGACAGGGCAACACATTCCCAGCGACCACAGGACATTCCCAGCGAGCATAAAAAAACCGCAGAGCAATCACGTGATTGGCTCTGCGGTTCTTTCTGCCTGATCGTCCGTCGATCAGGCGATGCCGTTGCTTAGCGGTTCAGGTTGTAATCCGCAGCGGCGCCGATACCGATGACGTTAGCCGAAGGCAGCAGCTGGCTGATGAAGCGGTTCCAACGGGTGATGTTGGCTGGGCCTACGAACACCACGTCCTGCGGCTGCAGCGGGAAGTGCTTGGCCAGGGCGAAAGCGGTCGGCGATTTGGCGTTCAGCTGGAAGACCTTGGCCGGTTCGGTGGCCATGTTTTCCGCACCGCGAATCACGTACAGCGCTTCACCATCCGCAGTTTCCTGGCGAATGCCGCCAGCGGTACCTACTGCGTCCATCAGGTTCATGTTGGTGGCCTTGAAGGACAAAGCCTGCGGCAGATTCACTTCGCCCAGTACGTAGATCTTGCGCTGGTCGTTGTACGGCAGGTGCAACTGGTCACCATCTTTCAGGTAAACCTGGTGCAGCCAAGAATCGGGACGGTTGAGCGAATCGACGTCGAGCATGTACTCACGACCGTCACGCTTGAGGGTCAGGCCGGTCAGGTCAGCAGTTTCGGTGTCCACACCTGCCTGGCCGATAGCCTGGGTAATGGTCATCGGTGCAGTGGTCACCGGTACTTCGCCGGCAGTGTTGAATGCACCGGAAACGACAATACGCTGGCTACCGAAGCGCAGGATGGAGACATCCACCTGCGGGCTGTCGATGTAGTTGGTCAGGCGACGAGCGATGGTGGTACGCAGTTCTTCGATCGTCTTGCCGGCGGCGTCGACATTGCCAATGTACGGATAGAAGAGGGTGCCATCAGGACGGACCAGACGACCGTTGGCGTCCAGCTGCTGCTGCGGGCCAGACGGGGCGGTCAGTTCAGGGTGGTCCCAAACAGTGATATAGAGGAGGTCGTTCGCTCCGATGCGGTAGGCACTGGGCTTGTAGCTCAGCAGTTCCTGCTTGCTCGACGTACCCACGTCGGATGCCAGTTCGCCTTTGAGCATTTCGGGTGTGATGCGGATCAGTTGCACCGTACCGTGTTCGGCTTCGGCACCATCCTTGAACTCATCGGGATCGAGGTACTGACCGGGGGCGAAAGCGCAGCCCTGCAGCGCAAGGGCGGAAGTAAAAGCAAGAGCAATAAATGGTTTCATGGGTTGTTCATCCTTGACGGAGTGGTTTTATTTCAAAGAGTGAGACGGCTTGATTCACTTTTTTGCTTGAGGCGTTCGAGTTGTTCTTTCGCCTTTCCAAGAGGATCGGAGTCATCACTCCACACTCCTCAGCGACCAAATTGGATCGGTAGCCAAAGTTTCTCTCCTTCCTGAATGTTCATCTCCAGCAGCTTTTTATATTCAGCTGCGCGGAAGCGATTTAATTCCCTTTTGGTAATAACTACAGCGGCTTAAACGGTTGGGCAGGTTTAATCCCTTACTTGTAAGCGGCGTGTCTGCTGTACAAACTACCAAGGCGGGACGGCGCTTATGTCTAGTTCGATGTTGAATTGCCATCCTCTGGTGCTTTCACAGTAGGGATAGACCGTCGTGTTCTGGCTGGGTTCACCGTGTTTCGGTGCAATTACAGCCAATTTTTCGATAAATTTCCTAAGAGTCCTGCTCCGCCGGCTTCGCTTTTTGAGCGCGGTAGTTTTTTTCGCGCATAAATGCAGGAACTATGAACAGCGCATCATGAGCATAACGCTTTACCAGCCGTTTGGGCTCGGAGAGCATTCGATGCAGCCATTCGAGTTTGTAGTTCTGCATCCATACGGGAGCGCGCTTAATACTGCCCGTGGCGAAGGAAATGGAGGCGCCGATGCAAAATCCCATGCCGGTTCGCTCATGACTTTCGATAGAACTAGCAAGGATTTCCTGGCGTGGCGCGCCCACGGCATAGAACACCAATTCGGAAGGGTGTTCGCGAACGAACTGCAGTGCTTGTTGCACTTCTTCCGGCCTATTGATGAATCCCATAGGTGGGTTGTGGTGATACAGCGTAATGCCAGGATAGAGCGTAAGCAGTTTCACGCATTCCTGCTCAGTGGCACCGATCAGAACAATGCGCAGACGCTCGCGGTCAGCCCAACGCAGCAGGTCGACGGTCAGATCGCTGCCCGGAATGACCTCTTCGATCTGTACGCCGAGACGCTGCAGCAGCGGTTGGAGAATTCTGCTGTCGCACAAACGCAGGCGTGCCTTGGCGTAGGCGTCGCGCAGTGCAGCGTTTTGCTGCAGCTGCGCCAGGTGGTCGACGTTGGGCGTCACTACGAACGAGTAGGGTTGGTGAACCCCCTCGCGAATGCAGTTCAGCAACGCCGCTTTGCTGCCGGTGTAGAAATTCACACCGAACGCGTGATTAGTCTCGTTAGACACTCATCGTTACTCCCTTGAAGGCGCCCTTGATGCCAGACCAGGCGAGGCTGGGGTGGTTGAACTCCTTGATGACGGTGATCACCGAAAGGAGACAGGCCGACACGAAAGCAAAGCCCTGGCCGTAGAAGCGCTTGTTGAACCGGGTCGCCGCGCGGTTGCGGTAGTAGTGATAGAAGGCCGAACGGCCGCCTGAGCTGAGCGAGCCGTAGTGGAACAGCCGGCTGGTCGGCACGACGCGGATGGAAATACCTTTCTTCTTCGCCTGGAACTGCCAGTCGACTTCCTCGGAGTACATGAAGTACGCCTCATCCATCAGGCCGACACGCTCGACCAGCTTGGCCGAGAACGCCAGGCTGCAGCCCATCAGATAATCAGGCTGCTCGCTGTTCTGGGCCATGGCTTCCAGCGTCTGGTCCTTGCCCAGCAGCTTGGCTTTGCCCAGTAGCGGATAGAGCTTGCCGCCGCCATAGCACTCCAGGCGTCCGGTGTCGGCGCTGAGAATTACCGAGCCCACGAACTGGCGGTCGTTCTCATTCAGCGCTTGGAGCAGCGGGGTAAAGGCATCGCTGTCGACGTAGGTGTCGTTGTTGACGATCCAGAAGTTGGTTACCGGCAGGTTTTCCTGCACCCAGCGCAACCCGTAGTTGTTGCCGCCGGCGTAGCCATTGTTTTCCGGGTTGGCTAGCAGTGTGACGTTGGGGCGCGGCTGTGCTTCCAGCCACTGGTTGAACGCCACCATGGAGCCGTCCTGGGAGTCGTTGTCGATGACCACGACGTGATTAAGAGCCGGGCAATGAGCGAGCAGGCTCTCAACGCAACTGATGGTTTCAGTAGCTGCCTTGTAGTTGAGGATAAGCGCGACGTTCATGGATGAGTTCCTGGCTGCGAAGGTGACGGGCCTTGAGGGCGTGAATGACGAACAGCATCGTGATGATCGGCTGGCCGTACTCGAACAAGCCATTGAGTGGCCAGATGACGAAGAACGCCAGAATCGTCGAGTAGATAAAGGTCATGTCTGCGGTGATGTTCTTCGCGATGCGGTGATAAACGAACAGCGTCATCGGGATAAGGAAGAACGTGAGGAAACCGAAGCGGAACAACGTACCGAAGACTCCGACATCGGAAAGGAAGAAATGCTCGCCGAAATAGGGAATGAAGCCGTCCTGCCACATCAGCGACAGCGATCCGCTGGGTAGCCAGTTGACCTGGTCCAGATGGGCGAAGATCGACGCGATGGTGTGCGTGCGCACGCCGTCTTCTACACCTTCGAGGGTGCTGTCATAGAACTCGGTATTCAGGCCGAGAACCTCGAGCAGGCTCGGGAAGAAATAAAACGGTGAAAGCAGAATCGATAACGAAGCTGCCCAGATAACCGCCTTGGCACGCAGGCAAAAAAGCGTGAACAACAGACACAGAACAATGAGCTGTCGAGTCTGAGTGGCGAACACCAGCGTCAGCAGAAGTAGTGCGGCGATCACCAAATACAGGGTCTTGTTGCGGGCCGCACCGTTGATCGGCGAGATGCCCTTCGACCAGATCTGGATGCAGTAGAAATAACCGAAACAGATCAGGTAGGGTCCGATTGACGAGCGATCCGGGCGGTCGTCCGAGCGCACTTCAAGGCGCGTGTCGGGAATCACGCCGAACTTGAAACACCACGAAAAGAACGCCGCGATCAGCGCCGCATAAAGCAGTCCTCGCTCGAACTGCAGCGTGCTGACCCGCTTGCCGAGGAACAGCAGCGGAGCGAAGCCAAGGCAGAACAGCACTCGCCGCTCTTCGATAAGGCCGAAGACGATCGGTTGACCGTAGGTGTAATACGCAAAAATCGCGGGCAGGACCAAGAAAACCACTGCGGTGTAAAAGCAGTAGTACATGAGGATGCGAAATTCACGCGGCGCGTTTTCTGACGATGCCAACAGCAAAAGAATGGTGAACACGATGCTGACCGCCAGGTACAGCTCGTTCAGCCCCTTGATGCCGTAGGGGTTGTGGGGGCTGTCACCGAACACCGAGAAGTGCAGGATTAACGCCAGAATCAACAGCGGAAAAAAGAAGAAGCGTGAGCCGAAATTTGTCATCAACCTGAGTCCTTAGGTATTGGTTCCTTGAGCGCTACAGCTTTTCAAGCTGTTTCCAGCGCCCGCTTCTTGATCTTCTTGCGTCGCACCAGCAAACCGGTAAACGCCTTGAAGCTCTGATAGAACCCGATCTCCTTTACCCCTTTGCCAAGCTCGAAGCCTTTGTACGAAGGGGTTTTGAGCAGCAGCAGCTTCATCGCCAACAGCCGCGGCAGGATCGTCGTGCGGCGGTAGTACTGGAACGGCTGGATGGCGAAGATGCTGTTCGTATCGAAAGCTTCCGCTTTGACAACGCCATCAGCCTCCGCGTTGCGAAAAAGTTCGCGACCTTTTGCGGTACGTACCAGAATCAGCGAATTGCCCTCACGCTCTTCGAAGGAGGGGTAGCCCTTTTCGTCGCCTTCCCAGCCGTCTGCGCAGACGATGTCGGCGAACTCACCGATGCCATCCGGGCAGATCTTGCAGCGCGTCTGCAGGTGGCGGTTGAGCACTTTTCCCCATGAGTCGTTGTAGGTCATGGTGCGCTCGTCGCCATTGGCCAGGGTGGCCTTGGTCAGACCCGGCCAGCCGTCACCGCGGTAGCGGAAGGAGGTGACCTCGCTGCGCTTGGCCTCCAGTTTTTCCAGCACCTGCTCGGTGCCCTGCAGGCTCGGCGTACCGGCGCACATAAAGGAGACGATGTACGGGATGTTCTGCTTGAGGCGCGGGTCGTGTTGCTGCATCTGGCGCACTGCCGCGGCATCGCATGGCTTGCCGATGAAGAGGTACTTCTCGGTGGACATGGCGACCCATTTCAGCGCTTCACCTGGGCTGGCCGGCGCATAGCGCGAACCGGACGAGGCGATGATGTTCTGCCGAGAGCGGCTGATCGTGGCGACGTTCTCCAACGGATCGGTTTGCGAGGCCTGGATCTGGATTACGCCGTCGACCAACTTGTTTTCCAGGCAGTACTGCGCCAGTGCCGAAATAACCCCGCCGGACGAGCCGGCCTGGCGGATTTCATTGTCGGTCGCATAGCCCTTCATGGTGTCGAGGATTTCGCCCCAGATCGGGTGATAGTTCGCCGACTTGTAGGGGCGAATATCCAGGTTCAGCGCCGGGCAGGATTTGGCGAATGCCGCGCTGGTCTGCTCATTGGCGACCGGCCTGTTCTGATACTGGTCGTTGAGCACCGGGCGGTGGTAGCCATCGCCGGTCAGGCGGATCTTGATGGCGTCGTCGTCAGCCACCGAGCTGCACATGCCGCAGCCGCTGCACAGGTCGTTGTTGAGCACGCGATTCAATAGAGCTTTCATACCTGCCTTCCCTTGAGCGGCCAGCCACGCGCGTTGCGCGACTGGCAGTATTTAACGAGTGCGGTCATGCGGGTTGCCGTTGCTTGCGGTAGATGTTGAGCACCGCATAACCGTAGATAAGCGTCAGGACGACCATGCCCAGAGTGGACACCCAAGGCGCCGCCTGTATCCCGTGCGACGGGATGAAAATCCAATAACAGGCCACCGTGATCACGCCCGAGGCGATGATGCCGAAGGTGCGCAGAAAGCCCGTGCCCATGGCCATCAGCTGCACGCCCAACCCTGCGGCGACGAAACGCGCCGCGGTAAAGCAGGCGAACGCCAGCCAAAGGGTGTTCAGTTCGGCGTACTCGGCGCCGAGGAAGTAGTCGGTGAACAGCGGCCCGATAAAGAAGAACGCCAGGGCGAAGATCAGCCCCATGCCGGCGTATTCGCCGAGGATGCGGACGCCGTAGCGGAACAGCCCGGCCGTCTTGTTGTGCAGCTGATAAGCGAAGCGTGGGATATGCACGCTGGCCAGCAAGACGCTGAAGGGCACCGCTCCCTGAATCAGGCGCGAGCCGGCAAAGTAGATGCCTGCAGCTTCGCGGCCGGCGAGGTGGTTGACCAAAATGACGTCGAGCTGGGCAAAGATGTTGGTGGCGCCGCTGTCGATGGCGAAGCTGGTGGAGGACCTGAAGCGCTCTGCCAGTACCCGCCAGGAGCTGCGCAAAATGCCGCCCAGCGCGAGGATCTTCGACAGCGCACGTAGAGCGAACACCGCATAGATCAGCCGCGACAGCAGAAACGCAGCACCAATAGCCAATACGTCGTTGTGCAACAGAATTGCTGCGCCGATGAGTACGAAATGCACCAGCGCAGTTGCCACGACGATCTTCGTTTCGCGATGGAACTGACCGATGCTGCGAAATACCGTAAGCCCCAGATCCCCATAGGAAGAGGCCAGGGTGCCAAGCAGAAACAGCACCGCAGCGAAGCGCTCGGTGGTGTGCAGGTCGAGCACGAAGAGAATAACTGGCAGCAGCACGACACAAGCCGGCAGCACCAGTACGGACTTCGCCGCCAGGCTCGCAGACATGATCTCGCCCGCACGATGGCGCTCGGCACCGATGTCGCGCAGTGCGCGCATACCGAAACCGTAGTCGGTCACCAGAGCGACAATGGTCGACCAGGTGATCACGATTGAAATGAAACCGAAGTCGCTCGGCCCCAGGGTTCGCGCAAGGATTAGCAGAGTACCGAGCTGCACGGCGGTCCGAGCCGCCGTGGTAACCCCCATCAGGGCATGATCGCGCATGGTTAGTTCTGGTTCGCAGCCTGAGGCTGTTGCAGCGACATCAGGATCTGCTCTAGCGCCGCGCTGTAGGCATCCAGCTTGCGGCGGATGATCACACCACTGGCAGCGACCTCGGCCTTGAGCTGTTCACGGTTGTCCAGGTGGGATAGCACCAACTCCAGCGCGCTGTCGGTGCCCTCGGTTTTGAGGTCGACGACGCGGTGATAATCGAGCGACTGATAAAGACCGGCGAACTTGCGGCTGTACGCCAGGGGCACGACCGGGACGCCGGCGGAGAATGCGCCGATGGTGGCGTGCATGCGCGCACCAACGAAGAAATCCATGCCACTGATGTACGACTTGGCTTCGATCGGACCCTTGAAGCGCGGAGCCAGCTTGAGCTCCGGATACTGCTGCCGCAGTTCCTCGGAGACCGTGTAGTCGTCCTCGGCTGCAAATCCGGTCGGGATCACGTGGGGTACCAGGTGCACTTCATGGCCGCGCTCGAGCAGGGTGCGAATCAGGCGGTCGGTGAGCGCCTTGTAGTCGGCTCGCAGACCGAACTGGTTGGCACTGCCTTCGTAACCACCGTGATGCAGCAGCGCCGAAACGCTCAAGCCAACGGCCAGCTTGTCCGGGTCTCGATGCTCGGTCTTGCGTTCGAAGGGCAGGGCAAAGGCGACGTCTATGACTTCGTCACGGTTCGGCGTGTCGAGTTGCTTGAGCACATCGAAGGACTGATGGTCACGTGCAAAGACCATGGTGCTTTTCTTCATGGCCCATGCCGATGTCTTGGTTGCCCAGTCAGCCTTGAACGGGCCAATGGTCTGCGGCGAGAGAATCAGCGGCACGCGGCCACCGAGCGCCATCCCCTTGCTGACCAACAGCTTGATCAGGCGCTTGGCACCGTAGATATCGGAGAAGCTATCGCCCTCACCGATATCGAATACCGCGTCACAGGAGCTGATCGCCTGGTAAAGGCCATGGGGATTCTTGAGCAACGCCTTCTCGTTGAACTCGATGAACTCGTACTTGAAGCGCTCGGTAGATGGTGGATAGTCACAAGGCCCGGACGAACCGATGATCAGGAATTCGGGCGTGATTCCGCAGTTGCGGGCGGCCTGGTCGATCAGCAGCATGTTGGAAATACTCAATGCGCCAACCCCGAGGTTGCCGGATGAGAATGAGTGCCATAGCAGTCCGAATTTCATGTTCGAGTCACTCCAGAATCAGTCAGCGTTTTGCGAAGGGGTTGGACCAATGGCAGTGCAATCGTTCGCCAGGTGTTTGCGCATTAGCTCCATTTGCGGACGGTGCTTACCGTCGCGTGGCTCTATCGAAAGCCTGTAGGTGCCCCACCCGGGGCCACCGGCCCAGTACGCACTAGGTACGCAGTTGTCATTGAGGTAGGCGAGCAGGTTGTCCATCGCCTCGGCTGCTTCGGGCAGGTCGTCGGGAATGCCGTATTCGCCGAGAAAGCCCTTCTGGCCGTGCTTCTTCAGCCACTCGATGAAGGGGCGGGCTCGTTCGACGCCAATCATCGGGTCAATGTCGCGGCTGGTCTTCTCCATGTACTTGCCGGAAAAATCCTGATCGAAGTACAGGTGCGCTTCGTAGACGATGCGGTCAG
Organism: Pseudomonas sp. E45-MNA-CIBAN-0222; assembly: GCF_040310405.1. Classification (NCBI taxonomy): domain Bacteria; kingdom Pseudomonadati; phylum Pseudomonadota; class Gammaproteobacteria; order Pseudomonadales; family Pseudomonadaceae; genus Pseudomonas; species Pseudomonas sp. E45-MNA-CIBAN-0222. The sequence goes on along the minus strand of NZ_JBEOPU010000009.1, from coordinate 195,266 downwards.
CCGGGTCGTTGATGAGGAAGTTGGCATTCACCTGCGGCCAGTGATAAGCGCTAGACCAGCGTTCGCCCTCGACGAAGATCAAGGTCTGGTCGTCCACCTCGCGGATTGCGTCGACCGCCGCCTGGGCGGCGCCAGGCCAGAGGCCTACTGTGCCGTGGGGTTCGTTCATGATGTCGTAGCCCAGCAGGCCGCGATGGCCCTTGAAGTGTTCTGCCAGTTGGCGCCACACCGCTGCATAAGCCTCGTAGGGCACTTTGCTCGAACCGATGAGTTCGCCGTGGTAACGACCATAGTTATGCATGTCCAGAATGACCTTCTGGCCGTTCATGGCGGCCAGATCCAGGGTCTTCTTCAGCAACCGGATCTGATCGAAGTTCAATCCTTTGTCGAGCGAGTGTTGAACTCGCTCCCAGATGAACGGAAAGCGAATCAGGCGAATGCCCTGATCGGCGTAGTACTTGAAGTGCTTTTTTTCCGGATAGAAGTAGTTCGTGCCGTTCTTGCCCGGAGTCACGTGCGGGGCAAATCCGGCGCCAGAGATATTGACCCCGAGCAGGGCCAGGCCCTTGTCTGAAGTCGGCCAATCGGTAGCGCATGCGCCGGCAGCGGTCAGTGTGGCAACCAGCGCCAGAGCCAGTCGTGTTGCGCGTCCTACTGGCCGGTTGGGGTGTCTGGTCATCGCTAGCACCTATCCTCAGGCAAAAAAAAATACTGACGCTCGAAAGGCCAGTTGTTAGGCAGTTGAATAAAAAGGGGTGAATGCGGTGTTCGGCATGGCGACGGGGTTCCGTCGCCATGCGAATCACTTTATTTGGTGGTGCTGGCGTATTCGTACTGGTAGTAACCGTACTCGCCGTAGGTAGACGCCTTGCGTACGACGGCGTTGAAGATCACGCCTTTTACCATCAGGCCGTTCTGCTCGAGGCGACGCTTGGCCGCTTCGATTTCCTTCACACCGTTCAGGCCGTAGCGGGTGACCATCAGCGTGGTACCTGCCTGGCTGCCGACCAGCGCTGCATCGGTGACCGCCAAAATCGGCGGGGTATCGAAGATCACCAGGTCGTACATGTGGCTGATCTCTTTGACGAAGCGAGAGAAGTTCTCGTGCATCAACAGCTCAGACGGGTTCGGCGGCAGCTGGCCGTGAGTGATCACGTGCAGGTTGTTCAACTGAGTCTTCTGGATGGCATCGAACAGGGTGATGCGGCCGGAAAGGATGTCGGACAGACCCTTGTCACCGTCACAGCGCATGACCTTGTGCAGGTAGCCCTTGCGCATGTCGGCGTCGACCAGCAGCACGCGCTTGCCGGATTGAGCGACGACCGCGGCGAGGTTGGTGGTGACGAACGACTTACCTACCGCCGGGCTCGGGCCGGTGATCATCAGTACGTTGTTCTTGGCCTCGATCATCGCGAAGTGCAGGCTGGTGCGCAGGCTGCGCATGGCTTCGGTGGCGAGGTCGGCCGGGTCGTTGACCGTCAGCAGGTAAGAGGCCGTGCTCTTGTCACGCTTGAAGTTGGCCAGGCGTTTTTCCAGCACAGCCTGCTTCTCGGTGAACGGAATCGAGGCATATACCGGGGTGCCGGTACGCTCGATGTCTTCAGGGTTTTCTACGCCGCGCTTGAGCGCTTCACGAACATAGACGAAGGCGGTAGCGAGCAGGGCGCCCAGCAACGTTACAACGATCACAACCAGAGGCTTGTTCGGCTTGACCGGGTTTTCCAGGTCGGCAGCCGCGTGGTCAATGATGCGCACATTACCCACGGTACCTGCGCGAATGATGTCCAGTTCCTGAGTCTTGTTCAGCAGCATGGAGTAGGTTTCCGAGGAAACTTCCACGTCGCGGGTCAAGCGCAGCAGTTCCTGCTGGGTCGATGGCAGGGTGCCGATCTGCTTCTCCAGTTCTTCCTTCTGCAGTTGCAGTTGGTTGATCTGGTTCATCAGCGCCTGGAAGTTCGGATGCTGTCGGGTGAAGCGGCGCTCCATCTCAGTACGCTTGAGGTTCTGCTCGGAGATCTGGCGTTCCATGTCGACGATACGATCGAGCACGGACTGCGTTTCGGCGGTGATATCCACTGAGCGCGAACCGGTCTGGTACTTGTTCAGTGCAGTTTGAGCCGCTTCAAGATGGCGACGGACCGTCGGAATCTGCTCGTTGAGGAATTCCAGGCTCTGGGTCGCTTCAGCAGCATTGCGGGCAATGTTCTGTTCGACGTAGAGGTTTGCCACCTCTTCCAGCACTCGGATGGCATGTTCAGGGTTGGGATCCTCGAGAGTCACGTTGACGATGCCCGACTGCTTGCCGCGCTCGGCAGCCGACAGGCGCTGCTGGAAGCTTTCGGTGGTGTTGTAGGTACGGTTCTTTACCACGGTGAACGTGGTGCCGGGGCGTGCATTCAGCTCACCCACGGTGACGCGATAGCCTTCGTTTTCAACCGGCTCGCCGACTACGCCCTGCACGACGACTTCGCCGTCCTGATCGCGCAGGATGAAGCCGTTGTTTTCGGCAGCCTCAAGGGTCAGCTCCTTGCCGTGTACCTTGTCCGGTACTTCCAGCTGGGTGACCTTCAAGGTCTCGCCACCCCAGGCGTAGCCGCCCAGGCCGGCCGGGTGCCAGCCCAGCTCGCCTTCTTCGCTCGGCTCGAACCGGCGTGCCATGAAGCCGCCGATGATCGGGAAGTGGTGGGGCGTGATGTTGATGTCGAGGTTCAGGTTGCTGACCGCGCCGCCAACGACCGAGCGCGACTTCAGCAGCGCGATCTCGGTTTGCGCCGGGGACACCGGCGGATTGTTGTTGACCACATCGGTCAGGCTCGGCAGGCCGCTCTTGGGCTCGATCTGGATCATCGCGCTGGCAAGATAGACCGGTGTAGCAAGCAAGGCATAAGCGATCCCCAGGGCCGCGAAGAACCCGGTAATGCTCATGATCAGCACGCGATTGTTTATGAAGGTGTCAAAGAGGTGGGCCAGGTCGATGTCCTTGTCCTCTTTGGTTTCATAGATTGGGCGGGGCATGGTTGTCATCGAAGTTCCTTCTTCATTTCAGGTAAGGAAGCCAGCTCTCGACGGATTTCGTCAGGAGATTGTGGACATGTTCAAAAGCGGGTTTGGACTGGCGGTACGGATCCGGAATTTCCAGCTCGTCCTGCCATTTGCCGATGAGAAACGTTTTGCCATGCACCTCGGGTGCGATCTGGCGAATGTGCTGAATGTGGCTATGCTCCATCACCAGGATCAGGTCGGCCTGGTGCAGCATGTGGCTGTCGACCTGGCGCGCGCAGTGGGCCGGAAGCTCCAGCCCGTTGTCCTGCAGTACTTCGTGGGCGGTCTTGTCCATCGGGTTACCTACTAATGCACCAATACCCGCTGAGCTGATCGTCAGGTCCTGGCCGCGAAGTCTGTGTGTCAACATCGCTTCGGCCGCGGGGCTTCGGCAGATGTTTCCAACACAGACGATCAAGATGTTCTTGAACATGGGGTTAACCTCGTGGCTGCTGGTTCGCAGTCGCCGGGGTGGGGCCCGCGGTGAACGAATGTGAGATTTTTGGGAGCGTCATTAGTTCCTTCCTGTCACGCCTTATGCGGCGTGACCTTTTCCGGTCTTTTCGGCGGCAACTAGAGCGGCTCGCCGATCAGTACACATCCTTGTTGAAGATCAATGCCGGGGGAGTGCGCACGAGGATGTAAAGGTCGAACCAGACTGACCATCGCTCGATGTAATCTAGGTCGAACTCGACGCGCTTCTCGATCTTTTCCAGCGTGTCGGTTTCACCCCGATAGCCGTTGATCTGCGCCCACCCGGTGATGCCAGGCTTCACGCGATGACGCGCGGAGTATTCGGCCACAGCATCCTCGAACAGCACGCCAGCAGCTTTGGTGGCGGTGGCGTGTGGACGCGGACCGACCATGGACATGCTGCCGAGAAATACGTTCAGCAGCTGAGGCAGTTCATCGAGGCTGGTCTTGCGGATGAAGCGTCCGATGCGAGTAATTCGGTCGTCGCCGCGGGTGGTTTGGCGGTCGGCGTTCGCATCGGATTTTTCGTGGTACATCGAACGGAACTTGAAGACCTCGATCAGGCGATTGTTGTAGCCGTAGCGCTTCTGCTTGAACAGGACGGGGCCTGGTGAGTCGAGTTTGATGGCAAGGGCGATTGCCAGCATGACCGGAGCGGCGGCGAGCAGGGCGATGCTGGAGATGACGATGTCTTCCAGTCGCTTGAACATCGGTGACCAGCCACGCAGCGGCAGATCCGAGGCGATCAGGGTCGGCAGCCCGCCGATCTCGGTGATGCGTTTGTCGGCATGGCGGAAGGCAACCATGTCAGGTACCAGGAGAACGTTGACCGGCAGCTTGCGCAGTTCTGCGATGACCTGGCCAATACGGCTGTCGGCGAACCAAGGCAGTGCTACCAGCACTTGCGTGACTTTCTCTTCGCGGATCATCCGTTCCAGGTCACGGGTGTTGCCAAGTAGCGGCAGGTTGGCCAGTTCGGTCGGCAGGCGCTCGAGGCGGTCGTCAATGAAGCCGAGCACGCCAGTGCGGATGTCTCGGTGGTTCTGGAGATACTCGGCAACGCGGACGCCGTTATCGGTGCCGCCGAGGATCACGGCGTTCTGCAGGAACATTCCGCGCGCCATGAGGCGGCGGAACAAGGCGAGCATCGCCAGGCGTTCCGCACCGAACAGAATGGTGCTTGTGAAGAACCAGAAGGCTAAGTGTTTCGCTTCCAAATAGCCGAACAACCCCATGCCCTGGTGCATGAAGACCAAGAAGCTGAACGCCGCTGCCCATGCGAGCAGCATTACGCGAAAACGCAGCAGGGTGCTGAACACTTCTTCGCTGTAGATGCCGGCGGTGTGGAAAATGATGATGCTGAGTACTGCAAAGAAGCCCAGGAATGCGCTGAACGGCCCAGTGGTGGGGACGTTCAGGAAAGCCATCAGTAGAAGGCCGGGCAGGATGGCCGTCAGGCCGTGGATCAGGCGGACGCTTGCCAGAAAGTAATCGACGAAACTCGGGTGAGCATATTCAAGGGTTCCAACTGACTGTACGCGCATACAAGGCTCCATCCTCAGCTCAAAGCTGGCTCATATCTCGAATTAATCGTCGCGGCACGCGGAAAGTGATAGCAGGCCGCCATCGCAACCGTGATTGGGACTCCTGCTCCGACCGTGCCTCTCGGGATGAGTTCAGTAGTACCCAGCGAGCCGCCAAAAAAATGAGCAAAACTCAAATCTGTTCGCAAACAGCTGTTTTAAAAGGCTTTTAGTTATAGTTGCGTGAGTGCTGGTGAAGCTAATCAGAAAAGGCGCGCTGACCGGCGGCGCGATTGATCGAACATTTGGATTAATACCGTTGCGCTTGTTCTACACAACTTCCTCGTCGCAAATCGGTCTGATGCAGCGGTGAGAACAGTGAGGAACGAACGGCCATGAGCGAGACCAAGGCGCTGCTGATACTGCATGGAAAACAAGCGCTTAATGAGGAGGTTCGTGAGGCTGTCATCAAGCAGCGTGAGCTGGGATGGGACTTGGCAGTTCGCGTTACCTGGGAGCCCGGCGATGCGCAACGCTTGGTGCTCGAGGCGCTGGAGGCCGGTTACCCGACACTGATTGCGGGCGGTGGTGATGGCACCTTGCGCGAGGTGGCGATGGCAATGCTCGAGGCGAATACCACGGCGACGCTCGCTCTGGTGCCGCTGGGGAGTGCCAATGACTTCGCGCGCGCGGCTGGCGTTCCGCTTGATCCGTTCGAAGCGCTGGCACTGCTGGATGAGCCTGCGCGGGCGATCGATGTGGGTGAGATGAACGGTCAACCATTCGTCAACATGGCTACCGGAGGATTCGGCTCCCAAGTTACCGCCAGCACGTCCGAGGACCTCAAACGTGTATTGGGGGGCGGCGCTTATCTGCTGACCGGCTTGAGCCGTTTTGCCGACATTCACTCCGCTCGGGGGCGTTTCAGCGGACCGGGCTTCGAATGGGAGGGTGAGTTTCTAGCGCTTGGCATCGGCAATGGCCGGCAGGCAGGTGGCGGACAACTATTGTGCCCTCAGGCGACGATCGACGATGGGCTGCTGGATGTGTGTATCGTGCCGGCGCCTGCCGATGCTGTCGGTACGCTCGGCACGCTGCTTAGCGGCGGCCTGCTGGGTGTCGACGCGGTATCTGTAAGTGCCCGGGTGCCTTGGCTCGAGGTTGACGCGCCAACACCAATCGACATCAATCTCGATGGGGAGCCGCTTACTGGCGCACGTTTGCGTTTTGCGGTGCGGGCCGGGGCATTGCGCGTGCATCTGCCTGCAGATTCTCCGCTGCTAGGTTGCAATGCCGAGCCCCAGTAGAGGGTAAACTTTGGGGCTTCGTTGACGAGACTGCCGGTTAAAAAAAACAGCTGGCGATGCATAAAGCCACGGCGGATACGGCCGATATGCCTTTTACATTGTTCTCCCAAGGAGCCTGGAAATGGCCGGCATTCTCGATTCTGTCGATCAACGCACCCGTCTAGTGGGGCAGAATCGCCTCGAGATTCTCATGTTCCGGCTCGGCGGGCGGCAAAAGTTCGCCATCAACGTCTTCAAGGTCCAGGAGGTCGTTCAGCTGCCGAAGATGACGCTCATGCCGCACCGACACAGCTCGGTATGCGGTGTGGTCAACCTTCGCGGCCAAACGCTGCCGGTAGTAGACCTGTCGCGGGCGATCGGCTTGCGGCCGCTGGTGCCGGATGAGCGCAGCACTATCATCGTCACCGAGTACAACCGTACCGTGCAGGCCTTTCTGGTCGGCGGCGTGGACCGTATCGTCAACCTCAATTGGGAGTCGGTGATGCCGCCGCCGACCACAGCGGGTCGCCAGCACTATCTGACCTCCATCACCAAGGTCGATGACGAGCTGGTGGAAGTGATCGACGTGGAAAAGGTGCTCGCCGAAATTGTGCCTTACGACACCAGCATTTCCGCCGAGCGCCTGGCCGATCCCGGACTCGAGCGTGCCCGGGGCAGGGAGGTGCTCTGTGTGGATGACTCTACGGTTGCCCTGTCGCAACTGCGGGAGACCCTCAGCCAGCTAGGCTTAAAGATCCACACCGCCAGTGACGGCTTGAAGGGCCTGAACATGCTCAAGGCATGGGCGGACGCCGGTGAGGTACTGACCGACAAGCTGCTGATGGTCTTTACCGACGCGGAGATGCCGGAAATGGATGGCTATCGTCTGACCACCGAGATTCGGCATGACCCACGCCTGCGTGATCTCTATGTGGTGTTGCACACCTCGTTGTCCGGTAGTTTCAACCTGGCGATGGTGCAGAAGGTTGGTTGTGACAACTTCCTGTCCAAGTTCCAGCCGGAGAAGCTGGTTGATGTGATTCAAGATCGGTTGAAGATGGAAGAGCAGGGCTGACCTATCCCTGTTTCCAGCTGCTGAAACACGCGGCTGCTCCCTGATATGCTGCTGCGCAATCTCCATGGAGGCGCAGCATGCAACTCTCCTCGCTCTATCGCTTTGCTCTCAAATCCGGTGCCGGTGAGTCGCTGCAGCATTGCGCGAGCGATACGTTAGGGTTGGCAGGCGACCGCCGCTGGATGGTGGTGGCTGCCGGAACCGGGCGGTTTCTCACTCAGCGAGCAATACCCAAAATGGCGCTGTTGCAGGCCCGCTGGCAGGATGGCGCGTTACGCCTAGCCGCCCCAGGTATGCAGGAGTTGCTGGTTCAGGTGCCGAGCCGCAAAGAGATGCGCTGCGTGCAGATATGGAGCGCTAATCCTGTTGTGCCGGACGCAGGTGAGGCAGCAGCGACTTGGCTGTCGTATTTTCTCGGCCAGGCCTGTCGCTTGGTTTATCTGCCGGAGGATGACGGCATTCAGGTCGATCTGGACTACTCGCGTTTGGGTGAGCAAACGGCGTTCAGCGATGGCTTTCCCTTTCTGCTGATTGGCCAGGCATCGCTGGATGACCTGATTCGCCGTGTCGGACGTCCCCTGGACATGCTGCGCTTTCGCCCAAACCTAGTCGTAAGCGGCGCCGAGCCTTATGCAGAGGATAGCTGGAAGCGTATCCGTATCGGCGAGCTGACATTCCGGATCGTCAAGCCTTGTTCGCGATGCGTCATCCCCACTATCGACCCGCTCAGTGCCGAGCGTGCCCCGGATCGCGAGCCATTGAATACGCTGCTGTCGTATCGCAAAGGTCAGGGTGGTGTCTTCTTCGGGCAGAACCTGATAGCCGAAGGCACCGGACAGTTGGCGGTCGGCATGCCCGTCGAGGTGCTGGAATAGCCCAAGGCTTGGCGCCTCGAGCTAGTTATCGCACACGCCTATCGCGTCTCAGGCTACTGCGATTCGAAGTAGCGCTCGTGCCATTCCACCAGCGGTTGCGGGGAGTTCAGCTTCTGCCCGTAGATGACCGAATAGGTCAGCACGTTCTGTACGTACTGGCGGGTTTCGTCGAACGGGATGTTCTCCACCCAGACATCGAACGAAAGGTGCTCGGCATTGCGTAGCCACTGACGTACCCGACCCGGCCCTGCGTTGTAGGCGGCCGAGGCGAGCACCCGGTTGCCGTTGAACTGACCATAGATCTGGCTCAGGTAAGCGGTGCCCAGCTGGATGTTGGTGTTGGGATTGAGCACCTGCTGCGGCGAGGCCAGCGGGATGTTGAAGCGTTTGGCAGTTTCCTTGGCGGTCGCTGGCATCAGCTGCATGAGACCGGTGGCGCCAACATGGGAGCGCGCATCGGCCATGAACGCGCTCTCCTGACGGGTGACTGCGAACGCCCAGCTTGGATGAATCTCCCGCGCCCTTGATGCCTGAATCAGCGTGTTGCGATGCGCCATCGGGAAGCGGATGTCCAGATCGTCCCAGTACTGCGCCTGGCTGATGGTGCGAATCGCCGGGAAATACCATTCCTTCTCATAGGCGATGCGCGCCTGCGCGACCATCTCGTCGCGGCTGAATAGCCGGCTGACGTGATACCACTCGCGGCGCCCATCGACGATCTGCCCGCGATCATGGAATTCCAGCGCGCGACGAATGCCCGCGGTATTGCGCACCTTTTGCACGACCTTAGGATCGAGTGCCAATGGTTGGTGGTTCAGCTTGTATGGCGCCTGAATACGGTCAGCGGAAAGAAAGCCGTAGAAGTCCCGCTCCTGGGCGACAGGCTGATAGAGCAGGGCTGCCTGTTTGCTTTCGGGTTTGGCCAGCTGCAGGCTGCGCGCCTGCCAGTAACGCCAGCGGTTGGTGTTGGCCAAGTCTTCAGGAAAGCGCTGAGTCAGCTTGTGTACCTCGTCCCACTGGCCTTGGCGCAGCAGCAAGCGCGCGCGCCATTCACTGACGGTGTTGTCACGCAGCTCGGGATCGTATTCAGCCATCACCTTGAGGGCGCGGCCGTCGAAACGCTTGGCGAGTGTCAGCCCGATCTGCCGTGCGATGGCGACCTTTTCCTCCGACGAGAACGAGAAGCGACGGGCATAGCTATCCAGCAGGCTCAGCGCTTGCTCTGGATCCTGACGCGCTAGGCGGCGCAGGCCGATCGAAACCACATCTGCCATGGCAGGGCTGGTTGGCGCGAAGCGTTCTGGCTGGCGAAGCATCTGTGGCTTCTGGGCGACGTCGATCATCAGCTGGCCTTGGGTCTGCAGCGTCGGCAAGCGTTTGACCAGGAAGCTGGCCACGCCGTAATTGCCGCTTTCCACAGCCAGCTTGGTGCGTTTCCAGCGCCGCTCTTCGGTAAGCAAGCCCTTGGCTTCCCAGAGTTCGAATAACGGATCACAGGAGTTGTGCTGTGATTTGCCGACCAGCCACAGTCGTTCGGCAGCAGCATCGGCGCCCGGAATGTCGTTGCGAAGCTGGTATTGGCCGAAAAGGCAATCGAGCTCGGTGAAGTTCATCTTTGGATCGTAATAGCGGGTGAACGTCTGCCAGTCCCCCCGTGCTGCTAGCAGGCGCAGCCAGCGCAGCTTCATCCAGCTGATCTGTGGCAGGTCACCGTGCTCGGCGAGAAATTTCTCTACTTCCTGATTGCTGGTCGACTTCAGGCGATGGGTCAGATCGTCGTAGGCCAGATAGGGCTCAAGCGGATAGTCACGCAGGGCGCTCTGATAGCGGCGATAGGGCCCGCTGTCGCCTTTGGCCAGGGCCTGTTTGGCCTGGTCATAGTACTGGCGTTGCTGACTGAGGCTGGCGGCGGACGCATCCAGGCCAATGGTTGAAACGAACAGGCAGAAACACAAACTGGAGAGTCGGCCGCGCATGGTACATCCGTAGAACGGGGGGCGTTGAGATGACAGGCGGGAGCTGCGCCAAAGCGGCACATGAAACGGCCTGCTGCAGGGGCTAGCTTAGCGTGCCGCACCGGTCAGTTAAACGCGCATTAAGCTCCGGTAACAAACTAAACCAGACTTCCGACGAGCGTACGCTTTCGCCGCCTGCGCTGCGTCGATCAGCAACAGCACCTTGGTTGGGGAACGGCCGATAAAAGGCGGTATCTGCTAGAATGCGCGCCCTGTTTTCCGGAGGTAGTCATGACCCTGCTCAAGTTCACCGATGTATCCCTTGCCTACGGCACTACGCCGCTGCTGGATGGCGTGTCCTGGCAGATCGCGCGGGGTGAGCGGGTCTGCATCATCGGCCGCAATGGCACCGGCAAATCCAGCATGCTGCGTCTGGTCAAGGGTGATCGGGCATCCGATGACGGCGAAATCTGGCGCGCGCCGGGCTTGAAGATTGGTGAGCTGCCGCAGGAGCTGCCGCGTGCGGACGACCGCACCGTATTCGATGTGGTCGCCGAAGGCCTGGCTGGGGTCGGCGAGCTGCTCGCCGAATACCACCATCTGAGTCAGAACATCCAGAACGATGCGGATCTCGACAAGCTGATGCATGTGCAGCAGGCGCTCGAGGCTAAGGATGGCTGGCGCCTGCAGCAACTGGTCGACAGCACGCTGAGCCGCCTTCAGCTGCCTGCCGATCGCACGCTGGCTGAGCTGTCCGGCGGTTGGCGGCGCCGTGTATTGCTGGCCCAGGCGCTGGTATCCGAGCCTGATCTGCTGTTGCTCGACGAGCCTACCAACCATCTGGACATCGGTGCCATCGCCTGGCTGGAAGAGGCGCTGACCGGCTTCAACGGTGCCGTACTGTTCATCACCCACGACCGCGCCTTCCTGCAGAATCTGGCCACCCGGATTCTCGAACTGGATCGTGGCCACCTGATTGATTGGAACGGTGACTACGCGAGTTTCCTGGTGCACAAGGAGCAGCAGCTGGCCGCCGAAGAGACCGCCAACGCGCTTTTTGACAAGAAGCTGGCGCAGGAGGAGGTGTGGATTCGCCAAGGTATCAAGGCGCGCCGCACTCGCAACGAAGGGCGTGTGCGTGCACTCAAGGAACTGCGTGCCGAGCGCAGCGAACGACGCAATGTGCAGGGCAAAGCTACGTTCCAGGTAGAAACGGCGGAAAAGTCCGGCAAGCAGGTCATCGTCGCTGAAAACGTGACGTTCGCTCATCCTGGCGGTGAGCCGTTGATTCGCGATTTTTCGATGGTCATCCAGCGCGGCGACCGCATCGGGCTGCTTGGTGCCAACGGCACCGGCAAAACCACGTTGCTCAAGCTGTTGTTGGATGAGTTGCGGCCGAGCAGTGGCTCGATCGAGTTCGGCACCAAACTCGAAGTGGCGTATTTCGACCAATTACGTCACCAGCTGGAGCTGGAAAAGACCGTAGTCGACAACCTGGCCGAAGGTCGCGAGTTCATCACCATCGACGGGCAGAATCGCCATGTGCTGAGCTATCTGGGCGACTTCCTGTTCAGCCCGCAGCGTGCCCGAACGCCAGTCAAGGCGCTGTCCGGAGGTGAGCGGGCACGGCTCTTGCTGGCGAAGCTGTTCAGTAAGCCAGCCAACCTGCTGGTGCTCGACGAGCCGACCAACGACCTTGATGTGGAAACGCTGGAACTGCTGGAAGAGGTGCTGCTCGGCTTCCAGGGCACTGTGTTGATGGTGAGCCACGACCGTGCATTCCTCGACAATGTAGTGACCAGCACCCTGGTGTTTCAGGGCGGCGGTGAAGTGCGCGAGTACGTTGGCGGTTATCAGGACTGGCTGCGTCAGGGCGGTTCGCCGCGTTTGCTTGGCGTCGCTGAGTCGGGTGGTGAAGCCAAAGAGAGCAAAAAGCCGCAGCAGGCACCCGCCGTCGCTGAGGTCGCGCCAGCCAAGAAGAAGCTCAGTTACAAGCTGCAGCGTGAGCTGGAAGCCTTGCCGGGCAGGATCGATGAAGTAGAGAAGGGTATCGAGGCCCTCCAGGCTGAGATATCCGACCCTGCGTTCTATCAGCAGTCGGCCGATGTGACGGCAGCGGTGCTAAGCCGTATCGAAGCGCTGCAGCAGGAGCTCGACGGGTTGCTCGAGCGTTGGGCTGAACTGGAGGAGTAGTCAGCTCCCTACGATCGGCGACAGACGCGGACCTCAGATCCGCGTCGCGCCGAGATGGTTCGCGGTCACGGCTTATGAGGTGGATCAATGCCATGCGTTCTGGCGCGTAGTTAAGTATCCGCATCGGATAATGCAGTCATGTGGAGCGTCAATGGCAATCGAATACCGTATCACCTTGGATGATGAACATGATTTCAGCTACCGGATTGAGCTGGATCGTGAATACGACAGGGAAGTCGCCGCCCAGGCGCCCAAGTGGACCCGTCTAGATCATCAGCGTTGTTCGAATTGTCCGCTTAGCAAGGACGATTTCAGCCATTGTCCTGCCGCGGTTGACCTTCACCGGGTAATCGAGGATTTCCAGGGCCTGCCTGCCGTAAAGAAGGCATTGGTATGGGTACGCACGCCCGAGCGTGAATACACGAAATTGGTTGGCCTGGACGAGGGGTTGCGTGCGCTGCTCGGGGTAATCATGGCGACCAGTGCCTGCCCCGTACTTGCTCGGCTCAAACCCATGGCCAAGCAGCACCTGCCATTCGCCAGCAACCATGAGTTCGTTTTGCGGGCCGTGACGCTCTATCTGGCGCGGCAGTACTTCAATTTACGCGAAGGCAGGCATGCCGATTGGGAGCTGCGCGGATTGGTACGCTCTTTCCAGCAACTGCAGCTGGTCAATCAAGCGTTCTGGCAGCGCATCCATGACACCTGTCACGCCGACTCCAACCTCAAGGCGTTTCTGGCCTTCTTCTCGATGTCATCGAGCCTCACCTATTCGCTGGAGACTCAGCTGCAGAAGATCCGCCCCCTGGTGATGAGTGCAGGCGAGGGCGTCGATACCATCTGAACCGTGCGCATCTTGCGCAGAGTGCGAAAACTCTGCGCAGCTCAGGAAGGCTATTCAGCCTTCTTCAAGCGCACGGCCAGCACGTCGCAAGGTGCCCCGTGCAGGATGTCGTTTGCGGTGGAGCCCAACAGCAAGGCGAGCCCGTGGCGGCCATGGCTGCCTACCACGATGAGATCGCAACCCTGTTCTTTAGCCAGACGGTGCACCTCCTGACGAGGTTGCCCGTAGGCCAGATGTCGCTGTTCCGCTGCCAGACCGGGATAGTTGTCAGCGAAGCCGTTCATACGCTCGCGTGCCTGGTCGAATTGCTGTTGCTGCAGCATCGACAGGTCCATTGGAACGTCGCCGCCGAAGGCCATGGCCATTGGCTCGATGATATGCACCAGGCTCAACTTCGCGTCCGATGTACTGGCAAGCGCTTGAGCGCGGGCGACAACCGGATGGCACTCTTCGGTGAGGTCGATAGCTACCAGAATGTGTTGGTAGGGCATGGCGTGTTTTCTCCTTGCGTGCCGGTCGCCAGAGGCAGTGGTCGTCCCGGCGATAATGGGGATTACCCTTTCGTTTAACAGGTTTATACGATCTTGCTGGGCGGTCCGCCAGTGGCTTGTTGTCACCGACGATGACGGCGAAGGGGTATGGGCTGTTATCATGGCCGCCTTTTTAGCCGCGCCGTTGTTCATGCTCGTCGCGCCGTTGAATTACTTCAGTTGTTTTGCCAGCGGTTGCTGGCATTTGTGAACGGCTTGTCATCGAGAAAACGCCATGCTGATGTTCGACTCCGATTATTCGCTTGCCTGGGCTCTGTACGGGATAGCAGCGCTGGGATGCCTGCTGTTCTGGTTCCGGGTCACGCGCTGGATGTGGCGCTGGCTGCGTGAGCCGTTGCGGTTGATCGTGGCCGTATTGTTGTTCACCCCCACCATCGTCGATCCGGCCAAGGAGCTGTTCGCGCCGGCGGTGGCCATTACCGCAATGGATCTGGCATTCAAGGTGGGTAACAACGCCTGGCGCGCTGTAGCGGATTTGGCCATGTACGGATTGATCGCACTTGGCTTGTATTTGCTATTGGTGGCGATCCGTTGGCCCATCGAGCGCAAGTACGCAAGGCGGAGCGAAGCCGCCGCAGCCGACGAGGACAATCGGACACTGCGCGAGCGAATGGAAGACGAGAGCGACGATTTAGATGAATTGGACTACGCGCCGTCCCGCGGGCGGTTGCGCACCGATCCCCGGATCTAGGTGTGAGAGCATTCCGGTTTCAGCTAGCTATCGGGAGATAACGCATGTGCGAGCTGCTTGGCATGAGCGCCAACGTTCCAACCGATATCGTTTTCAGCTTCACTGGCCTCATGCAGCGAGGCGGCAAGACCGGTCCACACAAGGACGGTTGGGGGATTGCCTTCTATGAAGGGCGCGGCCTACGGTTGTTTCAGGACCCGGTCGCCAGCTGCGAATCCGAAGTGGCGAAGATGGTGCAGCGCTACCTGATAAAGAGCGAAGTGGTGATCGGGCACATCCGTCACGCCAACGTCGGCAAGGTTTCACTGGTCAACACCCATCCTTTCGTCCGCGAGCTCTGGGGGCAGCATTGGTGCTTCGCGCACAACGGTCAGCTCTCGGATTTCGAACCCTCCACGGGCTTTTACCGGCCGGTCGGCGATACTGATAGCGAACGAGCTTTCTGCGATCTGCTAAACCGTATTCGGTTGGATTTTCCAGACCGCAGCGCGGCGGAGAACATGCTGCCGGTGCTGCTCGGCGCTTGTAATGAGTATCGTCGCAAAGGTGTATTCAATTGCTTGCTGAGCAATGGTGAATGGCTGTTCAGTTTCTGTAGCACCAAGCTTGCGCAGATCACCCGGCGCGCACCATTCGGCCCCGCGCAGCTGCGCGATGCCGAGCTGACCGTGAACTTCCATGCCGAAACGACCCCCGACGATGTCGTTACCGTTCTGGCAACTGAGCCCCTGACCAATAACGAGCAGTGGACGCTGCACGAGCCCGGGCAGTGGAGTCTGTGGCAGTCAGGTGAATGCGTTGCGCAAGGAAAGGTGTCCGCATGCTGAGAAGCTATTTGCGTTTAACCCTGTTTGCGTTGGGGCTGTTGGTGGGCGTGCAGGTGCCGGGGTTCATTGATGCTTACGCCAAGCACGTCGAGGCGAGGCGCCTGGAGGCCCAGCAGGGGCTGCAGGGCTTTCAGGAGACCGCGCAGCGCTTCTTCAGCGGCGATCTGGATGCGCTGGTGCAGCATTATCGTGACAGTGACGACCCGGTGTTCCAGAACGACGCGCAAAGTGTCGACCTTCTGGTGCGCCGTGCCCGCCTGCTGGAACGCGAGTGGCAGGCGATGCAGCGCCCCTGGTATGCACGCGCCATACACGTATTGCTCGGCGCCGAGCGCAGCCTGCGTGAGCAGGTCTGGGGCAGCTACCGCTTTCAGGTCCTGCTAGCACCTGAAGCTATTGCCTGGGGGCTGAGCTGCGCGCTGTTGCTGGCCTGGTTGATGGAAAGTCTGCTGCTGGCAGCAAGCTTCCCGTTCCGCTCGCGGCGTCGCTACCGCGCTTTTCGCTCGTGATGGCTATTAAGCGTTGCACTGGCGGCTGCCTGGGCTAGTCGCGGCCCGGGCAGCGGCTGGCGATCGGACGGATCAACTCACTTCGCCAGAAACTTCATCCCGTCCTCGAGCCCGCTCAGCGTCAGCGGATACATCCGGTCCTCTACCAATTCTTTGATGATGCCGGTGGATGTGGTGTAGCCCCAGGTGTCCTTGGGGTAGGGGTTGATCCAGATGAGTTTCTTGTACTTCTCCATGAAGCGCTGCATCCAGACGTAGCCAGCTTCCTCGTTCCAGTGCTCGACACTGCCGCCTGGCTGGGTCACTTCATAGGGCGCCATCGCCGCGTCGCCAACGAAGACGACCTTGTAATCGGCGGCGTACTTATGCAGGAGATCGAGCGTCGAGGTACGTTCAGAGGTACGGCGGAAGTTGTTCTTCCACACCGATTCGTAGATGAAGTTGTGGAAGTAGAAGTATTCGAGGTGCTTGAACTCGGTCTTGCAGGCGGAAAACAGCTCTTCGCAGACTTTGACGTGGGCATCCATCGAGCCGCCGATGTCGAACAGAATCAGCAGTTTCACTGCGTTGCGTCGCTCGGGGCGCATCTGGATGTTGAGTAGGCCGGCGTCACGTGCGGTGTGGTCGATGGTGCCGTCGATGTCCAGTTCGTCCGCCGCGCCCTGGCGGGCGAACTTGCGCAGGCGGCGCAAGGCAATCTTAATGTTGCGCGTGCCCAATTCGACCTGATCGTCGAGGTTCTTGTACTCGCGCTGATCCCAGACCTTCACCGCCTTACCCTGACGCTTGCCGGCATCGCCGATGCGGATGCCTTCAGGGTTGTAGCCGCCCGAGCCGAAGGGGCTGGTGCCGCCGGTGCCGATCCACTTGTTGCCGCCGGCGTGGCGTTCCTTCTGCTCTTCGAGGCGCTTCTTGAATTCCTCGATCAGCTTGTCGAGGCCGCCGAGAGACTGGATTTGCGCGCGTTCTTCGTCCGTCAGGCTGCGCTCGAATTCCTTGCGCAGCCAGTCTTCAGGGATCAGTGCTTCGAGATGCTGGTCCAGGCTCTCCAGACCTTTGAAATAGGCGCCAAAGGCCCGGTCGAACTTGTCGAAGTGGCGCTCGTCCTTGACCATTACCGTGCGCGCGAGGAAATAGAACTCGTCCATGTCGGCAAAGACGACACGATGCTTCAGCGCATCGATCAGATCCAGCAGTTCGCGCACCGATACCGGTACCTTGGCGGCGCGCATCTCATTGAACAGGCCAAGCAGCATGGCAGAAACCTCTGACGCGCCAGCGAATGGCGCGCTGTTTACGGGGCGCTCAGCTGGTGCTGTCGCCTTTGTGTTGGGGAAGCCCGTCGTGAATCTCGTACCAGTCGGCTTTGGAGTCGACGAAAATGTGGGACTGCGGCGGAGCCGGTAATGGCGAGTCGAGCGTGCCAGCAGCGACGCCAACCTCATGTTCACGGTTGTCGACGAAAAGCAGGTTGGAGCCGCAGCGGATGCAAAAGGTGCGCGTCACGTGTTCGGAGGAGTGGTAGACGCCCAACTGATCCTTGCCTGCCATGAAGTGCAGAGTATCCAGCGGTACGCCCACATAGCTGGCGAAAGCGGCGCCGTGGGCCTTTCGGCACATCTTGCAATGGCAATGAGTCAGCTCGTCGATGGGCGCGTCGATGCGATAGCGCACCACGCCGCACAGGCAACTACCGGTATGCGTTTGCATGATTTCTTCCTCCAATGAGTACGCGGCCGGCTCCAACGAAGCCGGCGCCGATCAGCGGCTGTTGGCGCGTCGACTCATGAAGGCTAGACGCTCGAGCAGCATCACGTCCTGCTCATTCTTCACCAGAGCGCCGGCCAGCGGCGGGATCGCCCGGGTCGGGTCGCGCTCGCGCAGCACCGCCTCGCCAATGTTGTCGGCCATCAGTAGCTTCAGCCAGTCGACCAGCTCGGAGGTCGAGGGTTTCTTCTTCAGCCCCGGTACCTTGCGCACGTCGAAGAATACGTCCAGCGCCTCGCTGACCAGGTCTTTCTTGATGTCTGGGTAATGCACATCGACGATACGCTGCAGCGTCTCGCGATCGGGGAAGGCGATGTAGTGAAAGAAGCAGCGGCGCAGGAAGGCGTCAGGCAGTTCCTTCTCGTTGTTCGAGGTGATGATAATGATCGGCCGCTGAGTCGCCTTGATCGTCTCGTTGGTCTCGTAGACGTAGAACTCCATCTTGTCGAGTTCCTGCAACAGGTCGTTGGGGAACTCGATGTCGGCCTTGTCGATCTCGTCGATCAGCAGGATGACGCGTTCGTCGCTCTCGAAGGCCTCCCAAAGCTTGCCTTTTTTGATGTAGTTGCGGACGTCATGGACCTTGTCCACGCCCAGCTGTGAGTCGCGCAAGCGGCTCACCGCATCGTATTCGTAGAGGCCCTGGTGGGCCTTGGTGGTGGACTTGATGTGCCAGGTGATGAGCCGGGCGCCGAAGGATTCGGCCAGCTGCTCGGCCAACATGGTCTTGCCGGTGCCGGGTTCGCCCTTGACCAGCAGCGGACGCTGCAGGGTGATGGCGGCATTGACCGCGAGTTTCAGGTCGTCGGTGGCGACGTAGGACTGGGTGCCTTCGAATTTCATTGCGGATTCCTTCGGCGGGCCTGGCACGCAGGCGCTCGTTGTAGTCAGGTTGAAGACTATAAGGGAAGGCCGTGCGGCTGTGAACGCGAGCGCATCATTCAGTCACTGAATGGCTGTGCGCTCGTTTCTGGTGACGGCAGTGCGCTACTCTTCTTCACCCATCGCGCGTTCGAAGCGTGCTGTGAAGGCCTCGACGAAGGCATTGCGCAGTATTGCTACGAACGCCTGGAAGGGGCTGACATCGGTGTCCTTGGTCGTGCCGGACAGTTCCACGCGTGTGGCGAACTGGTCCTTGCGCTGGTTCTTCAGCACTTCCTGACCGCCGCCAACAACTGCTTCCCAGAGCCCGCGCAAGAAACCTTTATCTTCGTTCTTGATGTCCTGCTCATAGTCGAAAATATCGACATCACGAAGGAGCGGCTTGATATAACCGTCGAGCTGACTGTCGCTGGCCTGGACTTCAACTACGAGGTCGCCCGTGCCGCCAGCGAAATCGAATTTGGCGTAAGCGCGGCTGAGGTCGTTCAGCTGTTTGAGCGGTACGTCGGTCACACGCAGGTTGACCTCGAAATCTTCCCAGTCGGTAAAAGGGTCGAAGCTGGCAGTCGCTTCGATCGGTGCCTGGTTGAACAGTTTGCCGGTGCCCTCAAACGCCGCCGTGCGAGTGCCGTCGGCATCGTCGGTGTTGGTTAGGTTGTACAGGCTGGCCTGGATGTCACTGGCGTAGACGTGCACCTGTGGGTCGGAGGAAAAGTTGCGAAAAGAAAGCTGGCCGTCGACCACACGGATTTCGTTGAGTGTGATTGGCACCAGTGCATCGAGCTGATCGCGCCAGTCGACACCCTCACCATTTTGCGAGTTGCCGCTTTCGCCGCCGTCTACGAAATTCAGATGTGGCTGCTCGAAAACCACCTCTCCGACGATCTCGCGATGCCGCAGGATGCCGTCCCAGCTAATCGCGATATCGATAGCTGGTGCCTCTAATAGCGGTGCCTGTACGCGCTTGTCCTTCTTCTCGATCAGTAGGCCTTCTACGCGGTATGCCCCGCGCCACCAGGCCAGGTCGACGTCTTCCACATGGCCTTGATAGTCGCCCATGTCGGCCATCTTCTCGTTCAGGTAATTGCGTACCAGATGAGGCAGGGCGACGTGAAGCAGGACCAGCAGCAGGCCGAGCGCGAGGACGATCCACAGAGGTAGCAGGCGACGTGTCATGGCATTCCGAGGATGAGCGGGTGTTGACGATGGACCCCGGTTGTCCACCGTGAGTTCGGCTGGACTGACGCCTGGACTGCGCATAGGCTGATCGGTCTGGTACATCTCGGACAGGGCATTCCCATGAGTCGCATATTCGCAGACAACGCACGCTCCATCGGTAACACCCCGCTGGTAATGATCAACCGCCTCGGACCCAAGGGCGTCACCATCATGGCCAAAATCGAAGGGCGGAATCCGGCCTATTCGGTAAAGTGCCGGATCGGTGCCGGGATGATCTGGGACGCCGAAGACAGTGGCCGGATCAAACCCGGCATGACGCTGGTCGAGCCGACCTCCGGCAATACCGGCATAGGGCTGGCCTTCGTCGCTGCGGCGCGCGGCTACAAACTGATGCTCACCATGCCTGCGTCGATGAGCCTCGAGCGTCGTAAGGTGCTCAAAGCCCTTGGCGCCGAGCTGGTGCTGACCGAGCCGGCCAAGGGCATGAAAGGCGCAATCGAGAAGGCCACCGAAATTGCCGCCTCGAACCCCGAGCAGTACTACATGCCGCAGCAGTTCGAGAACCCGTCCAACCCGGCGATTCATGAAAAGACAACCGGCCCTGAGATCTGGAACGACACCGACGGTAGTATCGATGTGCTGGTGGCCGGCGTTGGCACCGGCGGCACCATTACCGGGGTGTCGCGCTACATCAAGAACACCAAGGGCAAGCAGATCCTCAGCGTTGCCGTGGAGCCGACCAGCTCGCCGGTCATCAGTCAGACTCTGGCGGGTGACGAGGTCAAGCCCAGCCCGCACAAGATTCAGGGGATCGGCGCAGGCTTTGTGCCGAAGAACCTCGATCTGTCCATGGTCGACCGGGTCGAGCTGGTGGATGACGAGGAGGCCAAGCAGATGGCTCTTCGGCTGATGCGCGAAGAGGGCATTCTCTGCGGCATCTCCTGTGGTGCAGCTATGGTGGCAGCGGTCCGTATGGCCGAGCGGCCGGAGATGCAAGGCAAGAATATTGTGGTGATCCTGCCCGACTCCGGCGAGCGCTACCTGTCCAGCATGCTGTTCAGCGACATGTTCAGCGACCAGGAACTGGTGCAGTAATGCGCGCGGCGTAGCTGGCGGAATCAGCTGCGCCGCAAATCGGCTTGTGTCTGGGTGGCGGGTGTTTGGCGCAAGATTAGCCACAGCGCCAGTGCGATCAGCGCGCCGCCTTGTACATAAGCCCACGACAGCGGCTCGTCCAGAAGCAGCACGCCCCACAGAACGCCAAACGGCGGGATCAGAAACGTTACCGTCAGGGTCTTCACCGGTCCGATATCCGCCAGCAGCCGGAAGTAGAGGATGTAGGCAAATGCTGTGCATACGAGACCTAACCCAAGCAGGCTTAGCCAGACTCGTGAATCGCCCCAACTCACAGGCGGCGCATTCAGCAGCGACAGGGCGAACAATGGCAGCAGGCAAAGCAGGGCCCCGACTTGGCTGCCGAAGGCCACCATCTCGCTGTTGAGGCCTGCGCCCTGGTTGATCCAGCGCCGCGTGAGAAAGCCGCCGAAGCCATAACAGGCGGTGGCACCCAGGCACGCCAGTGCACCAAGCAGCAGCTCCATATCGAAAGGAATCGGGCCGATACGTACCAGCAGCGCAACGCCGCCGAGCCCGCTGAAGACACCAATCAACTTGGTTAGCGTCAGCTCCTCCGCAAAGAACAGTGCACCGATCAGTACGCCCATCATCGGCGTCGTAGCGTTGAAGATTGCCGAATAGCCAGCCGGCACAAGTTGCGCGGCTACCGAGTACAAGGCAAATGGGATGCCTGAATTGATCACGCCCAGCGCCAGGCACAAGCCCAGCTTGCCGCGGAAATCCCAGCGCGTGCGCAGCAACAGAAGGATGGCCAGCAGCCCTGCGGTTGCCAGCAGTACACGAAAGAACGCCGTGGGAAAGGTACCGAGCACCGGCGCAATGATGCGCAGAAACAGAAAACTCGCGCCCCAGATGGCGGCGAGGGCGAGCAGGCGAAGCATGTCGAGCGGGCGCATTCAGACGGACTCCAACTCAGGGAGCTGCAAGTGTTGTCGTCGATCCGCCGACTGGCAATCCGAAACCGACTTTCAAACTGTTGGCTGCTAAGCTCGGCGGACGTTCATGTCCAGTAACGGGTGAATCATGGTGCAGCAGAAACTGGCCGCTGAAATGGCTCGGCAGATCCTTCTTGGCTTCGACGACTACCGTGAGCAGTTTCGCCTGATCACCGAAGGCGCTCGGGCGCGCTTCGAGCAAGCCCAGTGGCAGGAAGCGCAGCGTGCGTCAGCTGCGCGGATCAATCTGTACGAAGAAAAAGTCGGCGAAACACGACGACGCCTATTGGCCGATTTCGATCAAGCCGATCTGCTCCAGGTCGATGCCTGGCCGCAAATCAAAAGTGCGTATATCGATCTGATCAATCCACGCTTCGATGATGAGCTGTCGGAGACCTGGTACAACTCGATCTTCTGCGGGTTGTTCAGCCACGATTGCATCAGCGACGGCACCATGTTCATCCATACCACGCGCCCCGCTGTGCGCGCCCATGAACGCCTGGCACAGACACGCACCTACCGGCCTAACGGCGATCTGAACGGCATGCTGGAACAGCTGCTGGGCGATTACGCTTTTGCCGTCCCGTACTGTGACCTGTCGGGAGACCTGCTACGCATGCAGACTCAGCTTCAGGAGACGTTGCCCGACTGGGTCTGCAAAGACCCCGAACTCACGGTAGAGGTGTTCGTTTCTGTGCTCTACCGCAACAAGGGGGCGTATCTGCTTGGGCGTATCTTTACCTGTGATGAACAGTGGCCGCTGGTTATCCCGCTTTTGCACTGCGAGGGCGAGGGGATCGTGGCCGATGCGTTGATCACCGACGAGGCCGAGGTGTCGATCATCTTTTCGTTCACCCGCTCGTACTTCATGGTCGAGGTGCCGATTCCTGCCGAGTTTGTTGGCTTTCTCAAGCGCATTCTGCCCGGCAAGCACATCGCCGAGCTGTATACCTCGATTGGCTTTTACAAGCACGGAAAGTCGGAATTCTACCGAGCGCTCATCGATCATCTGGCCAACATCGATGATCGTTTCGTCATGGCGCCAGGTGTGCGTGGCATGGTGATGACGGTGTTCACGCTGCCGGGTTTCAACACCGTGTTCAAGCTGATCAAGGACAGGTTCTCGCCGATCAAGAGCGTCAACCGTGCCACCGTGATCGAAAAGTATCGGCTAGTGAAGAGCGTCGACCGGGTAGGGCGCATGGCCGATACGCAGGAGTTCGCCGACTTCCGCTTTCCCAAAGCGAAATTCGATCCGGAGTGCCTTGCCGAACTGCTGGAGGTTGCACCTTCGACGGTCGAGGTGCAGGGCGATACCGTGCTGGTCCGCCATTGCTGGACCGAGCGGCGCATGACACCGCTCAACCTGTATCTGGAGCACGCCAGCGAACAGCAAGTGCGCGAGGTGTTGGAAGACTATGGGTTGGCCATCAAGCAGCTCGCTGCGGCCAATATTTTTCCCGGTGACATGCTGTTGAAAAACTTTGGCGTTACGCGCCATGGGCGAGTGGTTTTCTATGATTACGACGAAATTTGCTTCCTCACCGAGGTGAATTTCCGCCACATCCCGCCGCCACGCTATCCCGAGGATGAAATGGCGTCGGAGCCCTGGTATTCGGTGGGGCCGAACGACGTGTTTCCGGAGGAGTTTCCGCGCTTTCTGTTCGCCGACCATGGCCAGCGTCGGCTATTTGCCAGCCTGCATGGCGAGCTGTACGACGCTGATTATTGGAAGGGGCTGCAGGACGCCATTCGCGGCGGTAAGGTGATCGACGTGTTTCCTTACCGGCGCAAGGCCGACCGTAATTGAAACACCGTTGATGAATTTGGTTGAACGCCTTCGGGCCACCCCGGTCGCAGTTGTAAAGCGCCGTAACAAAGCGGCGGTAGTTCGGGGGCTTTCGGCAGCAATGCGCACGAGCGCCGGGGTGGAAGTTGGATTATGCTGATCACGAAGCCCGCATGGCTCCGATGTAGCCCGTTATTCGCAGGAGGGTCTGACCATGAAAGCAAGGCTCAATGAAATGTTTTGGAAGCTGGCGATCGCTCTTGGCTTGATCGAGCCGCCTCGTATGCAACCCATTCCCGTCCGCGCTCGCCGCGAACAGGATCGTCGCTCTTCCCGCTAAGGCTGGGTGACGTCTACGCGGTGGGCAGGGCGGGTCCTCCGCGCTCCACGGCTCGTTTATAGGCGGGCCGCTGTTGTATGCGCTGCAAGAAGCACATTAGGCGGGGACGACTCTCGTCCAGTCCGGCTCTGGCATGGGCCGCTTCTATCGGAAAGCTCATCTGTATATCCGCTGCGCTGAAAGCCTCTCCAGCGAACCATTCCGACTTTTCCAGCTCTGCCTCCATGTAATCAAGATGGGTCTTTAGCTGCGGGCCGATGAAGGCGCGATTGGCGCCTTTGGCAATCGCACGTGCTACTGGGCGGATGAAGAATGGCATTGGGCCATCGGCAACCCGATCAAATACCAACTTCAGTAGCAACGGCGGCATGGCAGAGCCTTCGGCATAGTGCATCCAATAGCGAAAACGGCGGTATTCGGGGGCACCACTCTGTGGCATCAGTCGCCCGTTTCCATAGCGCTCGAGCAAGTACTCAATAATCGCGGCCGATTCAGCCAGGGTGAGGTCGTCATCGGTGATGACCGGCGATTTCCCGAGCGGATGGATGGCTTTCAGTTCTGCCGGTGCGAGCATCGTTTTCGGATCTCGCGGGTAGCGCTTCAGCTCGTAAAGCAGCTCCAGTTCCTCCAGCAGCCAAAGGACGCGGTGCGAGCGAGAGTGGTTCAAATGATGGACGGTGATCATGCCTGCTCCTTTTGACGGACCCGCGCAAGCATAGCCTCTCTGCAGATCGCTGCCTGATATGGCAGACTCCGCCGCCGAGGTGAATCATGTCCCGTCCACGATGTTCGCGCTGTCAGCGCCCTATATCCCGCTGCCTGTGTGCGCTGATACCGGCGGCGCTGGATAGCCGTACCCATATACTGATACTTCAGCATACGAGTGAAGCAGGGCACGCCCTGAATACGGCGAGGCTGGCGGCTTTGGGGCTGCGTAACGCGACGCTGCAGGTCGGCGAGTACTTCGAGGACGACTGTGATGGTGCACTGCAGAGTTATGTGCTCTTCCCCGGCGATGATGCCGTGCCCGTCGGCAGGCTTGGCTGCAGTGAAACACCCATACGTTTGATCGTCCCCGATGGCACATGGCGCAAGGCGCGCAAGATCCTGCATCTCAATCCATGGTTGGCGGCGCTGCCGCGGGTGGCACTGCCTGAAGGGCTGACTTCTCGCTACCGGTTGCGCAAGGCGCCAATGCCCGGCGCGCTATCGACAATTGAGGCGATCGTTACGGCGCTGGATGTCCTCGAGGCCCCCAGTCAATTTGATGCATTGCTGCGTCCGTTCGAGGCGCTGATCGAGGGCCAGATCAATGCCATGGGCGAAGAGGTCTATCGTCGCAACCATGCGGACCGGCAATAACGCGCAGAAAGCCGAGCGCGAACATCAGCGCTTGCCGAGCCTGTGCCAAGCCCGGCTCGGACCAAAGAGCGCCTTACTCCGCAGCGGAATGTTTGCCAGCGGTCAGCGTTTTCTGTTTGAGAATGTACAGGGTCACGAGCGTCGCACTAAGCAACATGCCTATTCGAGCCCAGATGAGGGGAACCAGCCAGCAGGAAATGCCGATGCTGACCCACATCGTGGCGATTGCGTACGCTTTGCCTTTTAGCGGGATGCCGTTGCCTTCCAGGTATTCGCGAAACCAGGGCCCAAGGCGTGGATGGCCCACCAGCCAGTCGTAGAAACGCTGCGAGCTGCGCACGAAGCAGGCGGCTGCCAAAAGAAGAAATGGCGTGGTTGGGAGGACGGGCAGGAAGATACCGATGACCCCCAGCGCCACCGCGAGCCAGCCTGTTGCCAGCAGTAGCGAACGAACCAGCGGGTTGCGATGTTGCTGAATATCTCGATGGGCCACGATGCTATCCAGGGGCGCTTGTCGGCGTGCTGCGAAATGCACTGCGGCGCCAGCTTACGCCGGTTTCGTCGCTAGCTGGCAAGTGCCGAACGATCGAGCACCGAGACATGTAGGGCAAGGCTCTCTCCTTCTGCAATGCCCCCAACGGGCCGCTTGGGGGCAGCGAGAGCGCGGGCCGGCGATCCGCGCAGTGGGCCAAAGCCTGCGCTAAGGCTGGTGCACGCCGACGGGTCAGTGGCGACGAGGCTTGAGTAGGGCAGGCTTTTCCTCAGGGGCGTGGCAGATCAGGTACAGCGCCGTGAGTAACTCCGGAATCTGCGCGACCATTTCGTCAACCAAGTCGGCGTCATCGGCAATGTCAGCGAACTCAGGCTGCTCGTCGAACAAACCCGAGCCAACCATGATCGGCAGCAGCAGCTCGCTGACTTCTTCCTCAGAGTCCTCGAACCAGATCGCTTCGCGCATGAACACGCCTTCCATGAAGCCGATGCACCAGCCGCGCAGGTCGGATTCGTCCGGCTCTTCGCCCAGGTCCAGTTCACACGGCAGCTCCATGTCTTCGTCGCTAGCCAGTTGGCGCGCGATGTGTGCCTTGAGTTGGATGAGCGTAGCCTCGATGGCTTCACGTTCGGTGTCGTCTTGGTACTTGGGCGGCTCGGAGAACAGGGCATCGATCCATTCGCGCTCGGGCACCTGCTCGGAGCAGATACAAAGCGCGGTCAGGTAGCCATGGGCGGCGATGTAATCCAGTGCTTCCTCGTGCAGATCATCTGCATCAAGAAAGACTTGCAGGCGGGCGAGTTGCTCGGCGAATGACATCTGGAACTACCTTGGGGTTGGAAGACAACCGGGATTCTAGACGAGGCGGGGGGCGCAGGCTACTCGCCTTCCGTATGCATGCGCACAGCGGCATCTGATCTGTAACGGCGCAACGGTCCTTAACTACGCGGTTCGCTCGCGTATACTGCGCGCCTTGTTTCGGAGACCGGCATGCTCGACCAGGCACAGCGCATCCTCAAAGACGTATTTGGCTACGACGCGTTTCGTGGTAACCAAGGCGCGATCATCGAGCGTGTCGGCAGTGGCGGCGATGCGCTCGTTCTGATGCCGACCGGTGGCGGCAAGTCGCTGTGCTACCAGGTTCCAGCGCTTTTGCGCGAAGGGCTTGCGGTGGTGGTGTCACCGCTGATCGCGCTGATGGACGATCAGGTGGCGACCCTCGACGAGCTGGGCGTTTCGGCCGTGGCACTCAATTCGACGCTAGGCGCCGACGAGCAGCGTGACATCGCCGAGCGTATCCGCCGCAACGAGATCAAGATGCTCTACCTGGCGCCGGAGCGGCTGGTCCAGCCGCGTATGCTGGCGTTCCTGCAAAGGCTAGATATCGCCTTATTCGCCATCGACGAAGCCCACTGCGTCTCCCAGTGGGGGCACGACTTCCGCCCTGAGTACATGCAGCTCGGCCAGCTTGCCGAGTTATTCCCCGGAGTGCCGCGTGTTGCCCTGACGGCGACCGCGGACAAGCGCACTCGGGAAGAGATCGTTCAGCGCCTGCATTTGGAGAATGCCGAGCGCTTCCTCTCCAGCTTTGATCGCCCGAACATATTCTATCGAATCGTGCCCAAGGAGCAGCCACGCAAGCAGTTGCTGGGCTTCCTTGCCGAGCGACGCGGCGACGCCGGTATCGTTTACTGCATGTCGCGCAAGAAGGTCGATGACCTGGCCGCGTTTCTGACCGAGCAGGGCTTCCCGGCGCTGCCTTATCACGCAGGCTTGCCCAGCGAGCTGCGTGCCTACCATCAGAAGCGGTTCCTCAACGAGGAAGGGCTGATAATGGTGGCGACCATTGCCTTTGGCATGGGTATCGATAAGCCCAACGTACGCTTCGTCGCACACCTGGATCTGCCCAAATCCCTGGAGGCTTACTATCAGGAAACCGGGCGAGCAGGGCGCGACGGATTGCCGGCCGACGCCTGGATGGCCTACGGTCTGCAGGATGTGATCTTCCTCAAGCAGATGCTCAATAACTCCGAAGGCGACGAGCGCCATAAACGGGTCGAGCAGCACAAGCTCGATGCGATGCTGGCGCTGTGTGAGGAGACTCGCTGCCGCCGGCAGGTACTGCTCGCCTACTTCGATGAAGAGCTGCCCAACCCCTGTGGTCATTGCGACAACTGTGTGGATGGCGTTCAGACCTGGGATGCCACCGAACCGGCGCGTCAGGCGCTCTCGGCCATTTATCGCAGCGGACAGCGCTATGGGGTGGGGCATCTGGTCGATGTTCTGCTGGGACGCGATAACGACAAGGTGCGCGGCCTTGGCCATCAGCATCTGTCTGTATTTGGTGTCGGCAAAGCGCTTACGGAGCCGGAGTGGCGGTCACTTTTCCGTCAGTTGGTGGCCAGGGGGCTGGCTGATGTCGATCTCGAAGGCTTTGGCGGGTTGCGTCTGAGCGACAGTTGCCGCCCGTTGCTGCGCGGAGAGGTGACCCTAGAGTTGCGTCGCGAATTGGCCAGCAAGACCGCAAAGCCCGCCGCCAGCGCTGCCAGTCAGCTGGTGCGCAGCGAAGAACGTGAGACCTGGGAAGCGCTGCGCGCACTACGCCGCAAGTTGGCGGAGGAGCACAGCGTACCGCCGTATGTGATTTTCCCTGACGCCACACTGCTGGAGATGCTGCGTAGCCAGCCAGCGTCGCTGTCGGACATGGCCTCCATCAGTGGGGTAGGGGCACGCAAGCTGGAGCGATACGGCCAGGCATTTCTGGAAGTACTACAGGGCAATGTAGCTGCGGCCAAATCGCCTGCCGATCTGCGTCATGAACTGATCACCCTTGCGCGCTCCGGCATGACGCCCGCACAGATCGCTCGTCAACTCGATTGCAGCGAGAAAAACGTTTACACCATGCTCGCCGAGGCAATCGGGTTGCAGCAGCTAAGCCTGGAGCAAGCGCTGGACCTGCCTGAGGATATGCTTGGGGAGATTCAGGAGGCGTTTCTGGACGGCGAAGGCGAGTTGCCGCCCGTGAGTGCTGTGGCGGAGCAGTTTGCCGGTCGTGTATCAGAGCAGGTGCTCTATTGCGTGCGTGCAGCCCTGCAGGTCGAGTTCGAATTGTAACCAGGTGCATATTGGCCTCCCATTATGGAGGCCGCGCCGGGGCTGCCTGACAGCCTCTTGAGCTTTGGCGATGCCATCATTACGCCTTTTGCCGCCCTATCAACGGTCTAAGGTCGTCTTGCCTGCCTTTCAGAGCTGTGGTTAGCTCACTAATAATTAGTTTTTGCAGGAATGGCCGTACATGTACGCCGAGCAACATCGTTTTGCCATGCAATTGGCGCAACTCTCGCGTGGCTGGCGCGCGGAACTGGATCGACGTTTAGCCGATCTCGGATTGTCACAGGCGCGTTGGCTGGTGCTTTTACACCTCGCCCGGTTCGACCATGAGCCCACACAACGGGAGCTGGCGCAAAGCGTTGCGGTAGAAGGGCCGACCCTGGCCCGCCTGCTGGACAGCCTTGAGGCGCAGGGGCTGGTGCATCGTAAAGCTTCGGCCGAAGATCGTCGGGCCAAGCGCATTTCCCTCGGTGCTCCGGCATTGCCGCTGATCGAGAAGATCGAGGCCATTTCCACGCAGGTCCGGCATGACGCCTTCGCCGGCATCGACGAAGAGGATTTGCGCAAATGCCAGCAGGTGCATGCGCGCATTCTCGCCAATCTGGATAAGCGTTGATTAGCTGAAGCAAGTGCGTGCTTTCTGCCCCCTAGGTGCTGTGAGTGCATTCAAATAGGGCAGGCGCCTGTCTTTTACAGATCAGCGGCCCATTGCGTTACAGGCCTGACCCGCGCAGGGTTTGGGCTGTTTCCCGCAGCGTCTGGGCTGATGTGCCTTAGGTTTGCTTTAGAAGCTACGACCCAGATTCATGTACAGCGCTTGTTCGTCCTCGTCATTGACGCCATATCCGAAGTTCAGCGGACCTAACGGCGTGTCGTACCCGAGGAAGATGCTGGCGGCATTTATGTAGCCGCTGTCGAAGTCATTGTCGTTGTTCCAGGCGCGACCGCGCTCAAGCGACCCACCCAGATAGACCGGGAATGACAACGGCAGAAATGACCGCTGCGTCATGCGGCGGTAGTACACCATACGAGCCAGGCTGATGTTCTGGCCTGCCAATGCGTCCTGGCGGAAGCCCGAAAGCTGGCGGGCACCGCCAAGCAGAAAGCTTGAGGTCACGACTTCTGCATCGTCCATCGTGCGTCCATAGCGCCCGCCCAATACCCAGGTATTGGCGTCGTGACTGAGCGCCTTGTCCAGCTTGATGTTCCACTGCCGGTAGCGCTGGTCCGAACTGAGCGTCGGGTCGTACTGACGCAGAGTCAGGCGAATGTCCTCGCCTTCGCGCGGGAAGTCGACGTTGTCCAACGTATCGAAGGAATACTGCAGCTCGTAATAGCCCTCGGTGAAGCTGAAATCCGGTAGGTCACGCTCGCCGATTCGCACGTCCGCCTCGCCCCAGGCCTGACCGACTCCGAAACGGATCTCGCCATTGTTGGCGATCTGCCGTCCTACGTTCAGCCCGTAACCGTAGCGCTGCAGGCGATATTCAGCGATCGGGTCGTTGTCGAGAATGGACTCGACGTTCTGGGCCTCGAGAAACAGGTTGGGCGCGATGAACCAGCGTGACCCGGCATCGAGCGGTTGATAGAACTCGCTGTATAGCTCCTGGCGATCACCCAACTGCAGGCGTGTGAGCCATTCGGCGCCCAACTCGTTTATGCCGTTCTTGCGATAGCTGGCGCCCAGGTTGAAGACGCTGTCCCCGCGAAAGTCGTCCGAGAGGCTCAGCCCAAGGCGCAGGTAATCGGTGCCGGTACGCTTCTCGCGGGCACTAATGATGAGCGTATTGCCGAGCTCACCACGCTGGACCCGATATTCGACACGCTCGAAGTAATCCAGACCGTAGAGCGTGCCCATGTCCTTCTGCAGATGCTCCAGGTCCAGCGGAGCGCCCAGCTCCTGGCGAATATGCCGGCGGATCACTGCATCGCTGACTTTGGAGTCGTTCTCTACCTCTATCGCTGTGATCATCGGTGTGCGCGGGTCTCTGGAGCGCGCCAGGCTCAGGGCCGGGTTGCCGCCACTCGTAGTTCGCATGTCGGCCAGACGACCCTCCAGTGCAAGCGTGGCGCGATAGCCGGCGTCGACCAGTTGCTCGGCACGGTCGAAGTCGGTGGAGCCGTATGTGGCCAACGGCGGCTGGATCAGGAGATCCTGCGGCTGCAACGTGGCCAACTGGGCCTCGGAGTTGCGGCGGGTCATCATGGTGGTGGTCTGGTTGAGCACATCGACGACGGTCAATAACTCCTTGCGTGGCTTGAGCGGGGTGCCGATGTCCACCACGATCAGGCGGTCGACGCCCATATCGCGGGCCACGTCCATCGGGATGTTATCGACCATGCCGCCATCGACCAGCAGGCGGCCATCCAGCTCCACTGGCGCGAATACGGCCGGAATCGACATGCTGGCACGGATAACCTGAGGCAGGTGGCCGCGGCGAAAGATTACTTTTTCGTCGTTGGCGATGTCTGTGGCCACGGCACGGAAGGGAATCGGCAGCTGATCGAAGTCGCGGGTGTCGCTGGCATGTACCAGCAGGCGCTCGAGCAGCAGGGCGAGATTCTGGCCTTGAATCACCCCCAGGGGGAGGCCAAGGCTGCCGTCGTCGCGGAAGCTGAGCTTCTGCTTGATCAGGAAGTCGCGATCATCCTGTTTGCGTCGATAGGGAATGTCCTGGCGTGGCGGGTCATCGGAGAGTACCTGTTGCCAATCTAGCGTCAGTGCAAGGCGTTCAAGCTCGGCGACGCTGTACCCCGCAGCGTACAACCCGCCAACCACGGCACCCATGCTGGTGCCGGCGATGGCGTCGATGCGTACACCTTGCTCCTCCAGTGCCTTGAGCACGCCAACGTGTGCCAGCCCGCGCGCTGCGCCTCCAGATAGGACTAGCCCGGTCTTTGGCTGAGCCGGTTGTGCAACAACCATTGGCATGGCAAGCAAAAACAGCATGGAAATCAAAACGCGGCGCATGGCTGAACCAAGGAAGTACGTGGCGGAAGGCGGCTATTATAGGCCGCTGTGACCCTGTCGGAGACGCCACGTATGACCTCAGCCAAGCCGGAAATTGTCATCACCTATTGCACCCAGTGCCAGTGGCTGCTGCGAGCTGCCTGGCTCGCTCAGGAGTTGCTGTCGACCTTCGCCGATGATTTGGGGCGCGTTTGCCTGGTGCCCGCCACTGGCGGAACCTTCCATATCAGCTGCGACGGCGTGCAGATATGGGAACGAAAGAACGATGGTGGCTTTCCCGAGGCCAAGGAGCTCAAGCAGCGCGTGCGGGACTGCATCGATCCGCAGCGCTCATTGGGGCATAACGACCGCTAAGTGTCAGTTGGTGGGTTTGGCGGCGGCGGTTGACGGGCTTTTCAGGCGGCTGGTAACCACGCTCGCGATGATGATCAAGGCACCGCCGAGCAGCATGCGCAGTGTTGGCTGCTCATTGAACAGCCACCACGCGAAGGCGATGCCGTAGACGGGCTCGAGAGCAAAGATCACCGAGGTCGTGCGTGCTTTCAGCACCCGCAGACTGGCCACGAACAGGCTGTGCGCCAGCCCTGTGCAGAGCACGCCTAGCAGTGCCAGCCAAAGCCAGTCCTGCGCCGGTATCGCGGGGATCGCCGACCAGCTGAATGGCAGCAGGCCGGCGAGGATCGCCAGGTTCTGCCATAGAGCCGATCGAACCGGATCGAGGCCGCGGGTGACGGCGCGGTTGAGCAGCGACAGCAGGGCGAAGAGCAGACCTGACAGCACGCCATAGAGCAGGCCGGTGGTCGGGCCGCTGTTGAGGTCGAATGCCGGAGCAACCAGCAGCAGGCCGGCACAGACCAGCCCGACCATGGCGAACTCGATGGCGCGGGTGCGTTCGCGGAACAGCAGGCCCTCGAGCAGCACGGTAAACGCGGGGAAGCTGGCAAAGCCCAGGGTTGCAATGCCGACGCCGGCGATCTTCACCGCGATGAAGAACGTCAGCCAGTGCGCACCCAGTAACAGTCCGCCCAAGGCAAGGCCGCCACGCTGCCGCCAGTTTGGGGTTGCGCCGCTGGGCCGCAACAACTGCGCCACCAGCAGCAGGGCCAGCACGGCGAACAGCGCTCGACCAAAGGTGATGATCAGTGCCGAGCTTTCCGCCAATTTGCCGAGCACACCGGACAGGCCGAACATCAGCGCACCGAGGTGGATGGCCAACAGGGCATTACGCGGCGTCATTGGGCGGTCGATCTGAGCGGGTGGCGCATGCGTGCAGCGGTGCGGGAATAAGCGTGTGGGGTCATGGTTACCTGAACCTTGCGAATCCGGGCCATGCTAGGCCGTCGCAGGGCGTGTGTCTGTCGCGTCAGTCATCAGTTTTGTCGCGCAACTCGCGGCGTAGCGTGCGCGGCGAGCATCCACGTGCGCGAACCAGTGCGGCGGTGAAGGCGCTTTGCGAGGCATAACCCACCTGCGCGGCGATCTCGCCGATTGGCAGGCGGGTGTCGTGCAACAGCGCTTCGGCACGCTGCAAGCGCCGCTGGCGCACATACTCCATCGGCGTTCGACCTATCTCGCGAAGAAAGCGCGCATGCAGGCCTGCTACCGATAACCCGGCGATACGCGCCAGATCGGCAACCTGAAGCGGATGAGATAAGTGCTGATCGATGAAAGCGTCGATGGCGGCGACTGGCAGCGCGTGCTGGCCGTGCTGGATTTGTTGTCCATTTGCCAGACTGGCCAGCAGTAACACCGCGCCCTGTTCGGCGATCAATGGATCATTGATCGGGCTGTGCGCCAGCCAGGCGACCAGGCTCTGCTGGCTTGCGCTCAGGCGCACGGTATCCGGTCGATCGATCAGACGCAGGCTGGGCTCGGTGTGGTGGCCCAGACGCTGGCGAACCCAGTTCTCGGACGGGAGATCGAGCACCAGGCAGTGGCTGCCGGCAACACTGGCGCAGGTATGGTGCGTGGCGGACGGAATCACTGCGAGACTCTGCTCGCCGACGCGGCTGCCGCGCCCGGCAATCTCGAATTCCAGAAGCCCTTTCAGGCCAAACACCAGTTGTGGGTGTTCGTGGCTATGGGCGATGAGTTCGTGATGGTAGTTGCGCAGCGTTAGCATTTTGCGGCTGTCCCGAAGCAGGCCCGCTGGCTGGGCCAGGTTCGGGTAGTCGACGGCTGGCCGCCAGCGATCAGAAAATCAGAGGATGACCTTGTCGCGTAGTTTCTCAGCGGCTTGCTGCAGAGCCTGGATTACGCGTTCCTTGTCGAAATTCTGCACGCCGTTGGTGTCAAGGTACATGGAGAAGCCGGGCAGCTCGTGCTCCAGGAAACTGCAGGTGGCGCCAAGGTCGCGGCGGAAGTCCACAACCTGATAGATCTGCACCGGCCGCGAGAAGCCCTTGACAGGAATCTGCCCCTTGTCGCGACACATGATCACGTCCTTGATCAACGAATAGGTTTCATGGGAAATCAGAATCTCGCTAGCCTCGGCTGAGCTTTCCAGGCGACTGGCCAGGTTCACTTCGCGGCCGATGATGGTGTAGTCCATTCGCGTATCGGCACCGAAGTTGCCCACTGTGCAGTAGCCGGTGTTGATGCCCATGCGGATTTCCATGGGTTTGGTAATGCCCTGCGCGCGCCATTGCTGGCGCAGTACTTTCATGTGCTTGCGCATGGCGATGGCCATGGACACCGCCGCCACTGCGTCTTTCTTGGCACCCTGACTGGAAGGGTCGCCAAAGAACACCATCACGCAGTCGCCGACGAACTTGTCGATAGTGCCGCCGTACTTGAGGGCGATCTTCGACATTTCGTTCAGATAGTTGTTGAGCAGGTCGGTGAGGGCTTCGGCTTCCAGTTCTTCGGCCAGTTCGGTGAAACCCTTGATATCGGAAAAGAACACCGTCAGCCGCTTGCGCTGTGTTTCCAGCCGAACGCTGCGCTTGCCGGTGAATATCGACTCCCACACTTGCGGTGAAAGATACTTGGCAA
This sequence comes from Pseudomonas sp. E45-MNA-CIBAN-0222, assembly GCF_040310405.1. NCBI lineage: Bacteria > Pseudomonadati > Pseudomonadota > Gammaproteobacteria > Pseudomonadales > Pseudomonadaceae > Pseudomonas > Pseudomonas sp. E45-MNA-CIBAN-0222. The sequence continues at coordinate 160,461 of NZ_JBEOPU010000009.1, read as the reverse complement.
GATTACGGGCCAGGCGGGCAGCTTTGGCTTGCTCTGTTTCGATTTCCTTGCGGGCCTGGGCCAGCCGTTGGCCCTGCTGGTGAACGAAGTAAGCCGTAGCGCAGACGTAGAAGCTGGTGAACAAGATGCTGGCGAGCGAAACCAGTGGGGGGGTGGTGCCCTGATATTCCAGCGGCGCTACCAGATACGCCAAGCCAATGCCCACTGCAACGCACGCCATGGCCAATGCCAGATTGCGCAGGCTACCGCTCACCAGCGCGCTAAAGGCGAGCGTAAGTAGGAACATCAGGCTGGGCACGATAGAAAAGCCGAGTAGCAGGATGCCGGCGCCTGCATTCAGAGCGTCCAGACAAAGCAGGGTTTGCGAGGTGCGTTCTGGATGATCGCGCTTGAATCGATAGCTCAGGTGATAGGCCAGATGCGGATAGAGCAGGGCGTACGGCACCATCCATAGCAGGTCCATCGAGAAATAATGGGTGTAGGTGCCTGCCGCAAGCGTGGCGGCGCAAGTCAGGTACGCAATTACTCGGGAGTAATACTCGCGCAACGGACGAGTGGCGAGGCCATTGCGGCGCTCAGCCGTGGTGGAAGTCATGTATGTGTACGGTTCCTGATGGTTTGTCGACGCCTTTTTTCCGTGCGCCTAGCAGACTGACGCCGTGCTTGGCGGACTCGTCACTCTGCAAACGACGAACGGATCAAGCGCTTCAGGGGCAGTCTTGCGGCTGCTAGGGCGGCTCGGCGGAGGCCGCCCTAGCAGCAGCTGACTGATCATAACCAAGCGACACCTCATCGCCAAATCACAGTTCGAAAACAGTGACGCATCGGTCGGATATGTCGGTGCCGTCGCATTTAGAGCGGGATACGCCTGGTCAGCATGTCCTTGAACATTACCCAGTCGCCGAGAAAGCTGTAGAGCGGGTACTGAAACGTGGCAGGCCGATTCTTCTCGAATACGAAATGGCCGATCCATGCAAAGCCGTAACCCACCAAGGGCATGGCGAGTAACCAAACCCACTTCTGGGATACCAGTGCGTAACCAAGAATGATCAGGACCAGCAAGCTGCCCATGAAATGCAGTCGACGACAGGCTCGATTGCTGTGCTCGGCAAGATAGAACGGGTAAAAATCGGCAAAGCGGGAGAAGCGTTCGGCGGTTTGCGTACTCATGGCGTACCTCCTGTTATTGTCGTCGCACAGCTTAGTCATCCAGCGGCTTGTGAGTCAGTGACAATCAGGGCCAGTTTAGTAGCCTTGGACGCAGCCGCCCGACCATCCGTAGAACAAGAAGCAACATGACCGAACGCACCACTTCCTCTAGTTGGGCGCAGGGAATCGTCCAGGCTCTCGAGTCTGCAGGGATCGACTGCCGCCAGCTGTTCAACGAGCTGAGCCTGGATTACATGGCGCTGAATGACGCCGAGGCTCGCTTCGCTCAGGACGATATGACGCGCCTATGGCAGCGCGCCGTCGCGGTTTCCGGCAATCCGGCAATCGGTTTGGACATGGCGCGGCAGGTGAGGCCGGCGGCGCTGAATGTGGTCGGTTATGCGCTGATGTCCAGCCGTAATCTCAAGGAGGGTTTTGCCAGGCTGGTGCGTTACCAGCGGATCATTGCCGAGGGTGCCGACCTTGATTTTCAGGAATGTTCGCAAGGTTATCGACTTAGCTTGGTGATCCACGGTGATCGTCTCCCGCCGGCCCGGCAAAGCGCGGAAGGTTCGCTCGCCGGCTGCTTGACCTTCTGTCGCTGGCTGACCGGAACGGTGTTGCAGCCTTTGGAAGTGAGTTTCCAGGGCTGTGCGCCGCGGGATCTGGAGCCTTACCAGCGTCTATTCCAAGCCCCGCTGCGGTTCGAGGCGCCGCGCTACGCGCTGCTGTTCAGTCGCAGCGACGTAGAAATGCCCTTGCCGACAGCCAATGAAGCACTTGCGCAGTTGCATGATCGTTTCGCGGGTGACTATCTGGCGCGCTTCGCCGATACCCGGGTCATGCATCGTGCGCGTCAGATTCTTTGCCGGCTGCTGCCTCAAGGCGAGCCCAGGCGCGAAACAGTGGCGCAAGCGCTGTGTCTTTCGGAGCGCACGCTGCAGCGGCGCCTGCATGATGAAGGCAGCAGCTTTCAGCAATTGCTCGATGACACACGACGCGATCTGGCAGAGCAATACCTCGCCCAGCCCAATCTTGCACCGTTGGAGATCGCCTACCTGCTCGGTTTTGCCGATCCGAGCAATTTCTATCGCGCATTCAAACGCTGGTTTGGCGTGACGCCCGGTGAATACCGCCTGGCGACGCGGTCCCGTCCGTAGATGTCGGTATGTGTCCGCGTAGCTGCAGCACGGCAGCAGCGACAACCGGGCACGAAGCATGTGCTCCCATCTACCTAGGTAACAGCTGCCAGCCGTCATTCTGCAAGAGTGTAGGGTGGGCTTCAGCCCACCAATGTACTGCGTACGAAAGGTGTGCTTAAGAGCAGCCCCTAGGGGCGCCCAACGTGGTAGCGGGGCTTGGCGGTGTGCTGGCGCTACGTTTGGCGTGCCGGTGTGGCGCTGGTAGCCGGCTATTCAGGCGGTAGTCCGAGCCGCCGCCTGATCAATGCCGCCAGAAGGCAGGGGTCAGCAACACCAGCACGGTGATGATTTCCAAGCGGCCGAGCAGCATGCCTATCGATAGCAGCCATTTGGCCGCATCGGGCAATGTTGAGAAATTGCCCGCTGGGCCGATGATCTCACCCAACCCTGGGCCGACGTTGCACACGGCGGTCGCAGCGCCGGTGAGCGCGGTGATCGGATCGAGCCCTAGTAGCGCCAGACATAGCGCCAGCACGCCGATGGTCATGGTGATGAAGAAGGAGAAAGTGAGAATCGAGCGGACGATTTCTTCGTCGAGATTATGGCCGTTGTATTGTTGGCGAATCACCGCACGTGGGTGAATCAGCTGCTTGAAGTTGGCGCGCAGCAGCGAGTAGGCCACTTGAAAGCGGAACATCTTCAGGCCGCCCGACGTCGAGCCTGAACAGCCTCCTACGAAGGTCAGGTAGAAGAACACCATGACGGCGAATCCGCCCCACTGAGTGTAATCGTCGACGGCGAATCCAGTAGTGGTCACTACGGAAACCACGCTGAAGGTGACAACGCGCAACGCATCCAACATTGGGATTTCATTGTTCAACCAATACCAGCCGCTGAACAGCAGGCTGGTAACCGTCAGCATCACTACAAAGCCACGTACTTGCTGATCTCTGAACAGGGCCGTGCGGTTGCCGCGCAACGTCATCACGTAAAGGGTAAACGGCAGGCTGCCGAGCAGCATGAAGAAGACCGCGACCCAATGGGCTGACGGACCGAACTTGCCCATCGACGCATCAGAAGTTGAAAAGCCGCCGGTTGCCACGGTAGACATCGCGTGGTTGATCGCATCGAACGAGCTCATGCCTGTCAGCAGGAAGGCAACGAACGCTGCCAGGGTGAAAACCGCATAGATAGTAATAAGATATCGGCCGGCAACGTGAGAGCGTGGCATGACCTTTTCCGACCAGTCGGAGGATTCGGTCTGGAACAGCCGCATCCCGCCGACCCGCAGCAGCGGGAGAATGGCGATCGCCATGCCGATAAAGCCGATACCGCCTAGCCAATGAAGCAGTGATCGCCACATGAGCAGGCCTGGCGACAGGTTGTCCAGCCCCGAGAGCACCGTGGCGCCGGTGGTGGTGATGCCGGACATGGTTTCGAAGAAGGCGTCGGAATAGCTGATGTGCTGGGTCAACATCAGCGGCAGGGCGGCGAAACAGCACACCGCTACCCAGCTCAGGGTCGTCAGGAAGTACATGTCTCGCGGTCGCAGATTGGTATTGGCTGGCCGTCCTGGGGCGACCAGCGCGAAGCCGCAGGAAAAGGTGATCAGGCTCGACCAGATGAACGCCTGCAGATCATCGGTGCGTTCGAATGCCAGCAGCGTGAGCATCGGAATGATCATGCTGACGGCCAGGGTAATCAGGAATATGCCGAGAATGAAACCGATGATGCGCAGCGTCGGCAGGGCCATGTAGAGGTGCTCGGCACGGTGGAAGAGGGCCGACATTCTACTCGTGTCTCGGTGGCAGTAAACCGCTGCGCGGCTCGTTGGAAAAATGTTTTCGATGCCAGCTTGCAGCCCCTTCCCAAGGCCGTTGCCATGAATAGAATAGCCGCCCGGGCGCCGGCCCATTCCGGTTTCTGGGTGTTCACCTGCCATGTCCATCGACAATCCCTGCCTCACGTGCGGCGCTTGCTGCGCGTACTTTCGTGTGTCCTTCTATTTTGGTGAATGCGTGTCAGCCGGGGGGGTGGTCCCCGACCATCTGACGGTTCAAGTTTCGCCCTTCCATGTGGCCATGCTCGGCACGGACAGCAAGCCATCTCGTTGCGTGGGGCTGTTGGGAGATGTGGGGTGTGGGGTGCGCTGCAGCATGTATGAGCAGCGTTCCAGCGCCTGTCGCGAGTTCGAGGCGTCCTGGGAGCGCGGAGAACATAACCCCCATTGCGACACAGCACGTGCGGCGCATGGTTTGCCACCGCTGGTGCCGCCGCTGCAACCGCAGCTTTCGCCAGATCGGGTAGCCTGAAAACAGCAATCGCAGCGGGTGTTGCCGTTGCCGCTAACCCGCCATCACTCGCGGTAAGGCGGTAACACCCTCTAGAATGTCCGACCCCTTTAGGAGGTAATGGATGGACGCTCTGGACCTGCTGCTCAATCGCGTATCTGTCACTCGCCTGTGCGAGCCGGCCCCTGATGCCGCTCAACTCGACCTGCTCTTCCGCGCGGCGCTACGTGCCCCGGATCACGGACAGCTGCATCCCTGGCGCTTCCTGACTATCGAGGGCGCTGCGCGCTACGAGCTTGGTGAGCTGTTTGCCAGTGCATTGCAGTCGCGGCAGGCAAATGCTGCGGAGGAGGCGCTGCAGAAAGCGCGAAACATGCCGCTACGAGCGCCAATGCTGATCGTGGTGATTGCCAGTGTGAAAACGCATCCGAAGGTGCCGGAACACGAGCAGGTGCTTGCCGCCGCCTGCGCGGCCCACGGTCTGCTCTTGGCCGCCCATGCCCAGGGACTTGGCGCCGTGTGGCGCACCGGCGATTTCTCCTATGACCCCCATGTGCTCAAGGGACTCGGTCTGAGCGAACACGAGCGCTTGCTGGGCTTCATGTACGTCGGCACACCGGAAGGGCGCGTGCGTGTCGCTCCAGTGCTTGAGCCGCAGGCATTCGTCAGCGGCTGGGGCGGTCAGCGAGACGTCTAAGCGTCTGCGGCGCCGGGCTGGCCTCCGGATAGCGGTAGGCGCAGGCTGGCGATAAAGCCGCCGCCGGGATGGTTGGCTAATTGCAGTTGTCCGCCGTGGCGCTCTGCAGCGCGGCGCGCGATGGCCAGTCCAAGGCCATGACCAGCTGCCGTCTGCCCGGGAGCACGGAAGAATGGCTCGCTCAGTTGCGGCAGGTGCTCATCGGCGACGCCGGGTCCATGGTCGCGAACGCTCAACACCAGCTCGTGGCCTTCACGCCGCGCGCTCAGTTCGATCGGCATCCCCTCGGGGTTGAAACGCAGGGCGTTGCGCAACAGGTTGTCCAGCGCACGCTCGAGCATTTCACTCCAGCCGCTCAGATGTACGCCTGGTTCCACTCGGCTGTCGATATGTTGAGCGGGACAGATGATGCGGGCATTGTCCTTCAACTGTTCGAACATCGACGGCAAGTCCACGGTGGTAACCGCACCAGGTTCGGCGTCGAGGCGCGAGAGTTCGAGAATTTCACTGATCAGCGCTTCCAGGCGATCACACTCCTTGGCCAGTCGCGGCCAGATTACTTCTCGCTCGCTGGGGGTCGCGCGCTCGGCCAGAGCCTGTGCTATGCGCAGTCGGGCGAGCGGTGAGCGCAGTTCGTGGGATACATCGCGCAAGAGCTGGCGCTGGCTGCTGATCAGCGCCTGCAGCCGCGCACCCATGCGGTTGAAGTCGCTCGCCAGCACGCCGAGCTCATCGCGACGCGTCGCCAGGCGGGCCAGCGACTGCTGCTGGTACGTCGTCTGGCCTAGGTCATGTACGGCGCGGCGCAGGCGATCCAGCGGCCGGGTAATGGAAAGCGTAAGTAGTAGGCTGAAGCCGGTCAGTACTACCAGCGCTATGCCCAGGGCACTCAACGGCCAGGCCAGGCTTCCACGGTGCCAAGCCTGCAGCTCGGGATGCGGGATGCGGTAGATGAACAGATAGGTTTCGCCACTGGTGGGGCTGATGTAATCAGCAGTCAGGCGTCGCCAGGGTAGATGACGCTCCCGGTTCTGATGGCGTGCTTCAAAGGCTGCGGCGCGGTCGGAAAAGGTGCCACGGATGATCGGCTGGCCATTTTCAGCCAGTACCTGGACATCGACGCGGGAGCGGTGGCGGTGTTGCTCGAGCAGCCGTTGCGCGGCAATTGGCCCCTGTCGCTCATAGACCTCGGTCCAGGTCTCGGCGAGGCCCTGCAGCGCCGGATGACGACCGAGAATCCAGGCATCCTGATTCAGCGCGTGGCCGAGCAGCATGGCCAGGCCGGCCACCAGTGCGATGGCCAGCCAGAACGTTGCGAGAATGCGCCAGAACAGTGATCGCACTAGTCCTCTCCACGGCAAAAGCCCGGTCAGCTCCGCGCCCTCACATGAAGGGCAGGCGGGCGCTGCCGGGCGGTTCAGGATGGCTCCGGAGGATCAGTTCTTCTGATCGCGGTCAGCTTTCCACTTGAGGAATTCAGCACGTTCAGCGCGCTTCTCTTCCATCTTTTTTACGCTCTCGTCGAAGGCTTTCTGCTGTTCGGGCTTGAGCTGGGAACGCATGCTCTGGTGAGTCTGCTCACGGCTGGCATCAAGTTCCTTCTGCATGGCCTTGCGCTCGGCTTCGGGCAGCTTGTCGAGATAGCGTTGAGTGATTTCCTTCTGCTGCTTCATTTGTTGAACCATCAGCTTACGCATTTCGCGCTGCTGTTCCTTGGTCAGGTCCAGCTCCTGAAACATGTGCGGGGCCTTCTTGCCACCGTGATGGCCGTCGTGCATGCCGCCGGGCATCGCGAATGCAAGGGTCGGCAGGGTTGCGGCGAACAGTAGGGCTACGAGTGATTTGCGCATGGTGAAAACTCTCCTATGTAGGGAAACCGGCCGTGCCGTCGTGCTATCCAGATCGGTGCTGGCGGCAGGTCTGTGACCGGATGAGTTCAGTCTACGCAGTGCAAGGTCAGTGGCGGTCAACCCAGGGTAAAGCCTGGGTAAAGACCCTAAACCGAGTAAAGATAGCCGCGGCTGCGCAACGCGACGATGCGCGGACTGCCATCGGCATGTGGCCCCAGCTTGCGGCGCAGGTTACTCACGTGCATGTCCAGGCTACGGTCATAGAGAGTGAGTTTGCGCCCCAGCGCGTGCTGAGCCAGGGTTTGCTTGTCGATCGGTTCGCCAGGTTGCGCGAGCAGCGTCTCGAGGATGCGTCCTTCGGACAGTGTAAGGCTGACGTCGTGACCGCCAACGCTCGCGATACCGCGGGCGGAGCTGTAACAAAGGTCGCCAAGCTCGACCTGGCTCGGCACGGTAGCGGGATGGCTGCGGCGCAGCACGGCGCGCAGGCGTGCGGTGAGCTCGCGCGGGTCACAGGGCTTGGCCAGGTAATCGTCGGCGCCGAGCTCCAAACCAAGAATGCGATCCAGCGGTTCGCCGCGGCCCGAGAGCATCAACACTGGCAGTTCCGGATGCTCGCTGCGCAGTTGCTTGAGCAGTTCCAGGCCGCTGCCGTCGGGCAGCATAACGTCCAGAATGACGGCCGCCGGCTGGTGTTGCGCCAGTGCCTGCCGCGCGCTCTGGCCATCGTGGCAGGCATGGGCGACGAAGCCTTCCTGCGCGAGCCAGCTGATCAACAGCTCACACAGCTCCTGGTCGTCGTCGATAAGCAGTAATTCACTCATTTCAGCTCTGGCACTCAGTTGAGCCACTGGCGACGGCGGCGACCGCGCGTTACCAGCAGGCCTAGGGTGAAACTGATAACCCCGACCGCACCGCCAACAGCGAACCATTGTTGCTGTTCGTTGAGCAGGGCAGGCAGCGCCTTTGCCTGCTCGGTTTGCAGTTGCAGGCGCAGGCGGCGGTTCTCCTCGCGCAAGCGCAGCAGCAGTGCTTCGGTGGTATCGCCAGACAGACCCGCAGGTTGCGGCTCAACTGCGACTTCTACCTCGTCGAACTCGATGGAGGCAGCGGGCTCGGTCATTTCAGAGGGAGGCTCTATCGCCTCTTCCTCGGCGTGCAGCGCAGGGGCGAGCAGGGCCAAGGCAAGCAGCAGAGACAGCGGTCGTTGACGCATCGGAACTCCTATTTCCTAACAAGGCCGTGGGAACCCAGCGGCCGGGCAGATTCGCTATCCCCGCTGTGTCGGCTCAGGGCAGCACTTTCTTGAAGGGCTTGACCACCACGCTCACGTAGACGCCCGCTGCTTTATAAGGATCTGCGTCTGCCCACTGTTGCGCTGCTTCCAGGGAGTCGAATTCGGCAACCACCAAGCTGCCGCTGAAACCGGCTTCGCCTGGGTCATTGCTGTCGATGGCCGGGTGCGGCCCGGCCAGGACCAGCCGGCCTTCGTTCTTCAGTTGCTCCAGGCGGGCCAGATGGGCCGGGCGGGTGGCGAGGCGGTCCTGTAGGGAATTCGGTGCGTCGGTGGCGATAACGGCGTACAGCATGGTCGTTCCTCGTTCGCGTGGGTTGCGTCTGTAAGCGCAAGTGAAAGCCCGGTGGCGACACTGCAAGCGGCCTGTTCGAGGCCTTCATGGCGCGTGGCCGCTGCCTTCGCGGCGCGGCGCGCCATCATAGCAAACGGTGCCAGCGGCGGAAGCGCTACGCTCGCCCTCGCTCCAGTAGGCATCGCACGGCGGCCAGGATCGGTGGTCGAATCAGCAGCGGAAACAGGCGCACCGGCAGCTGGCGAGTCTTGCGAAAACGACGGTGCAAGCCAAAGCTCCGGCGCGGCGTTAGACTAGTCGGCCGTTTTTACCTGAGCGTCCTGGTGTCCAGATGGCGACCGATTGGTCTTCTTTCGCCAGGTCTCACGGTTTTTTCTCGAGGTGTCAGCACCTCACTGGAGTGCGTTACTAGATGATTGTCGATCTGCATTGCCACAGCACAGCCTCGGACGGGATGCTGGCGCCGGCCAAGCTGGTGGAGCGTGCCCATGCACGCGGCGTCGAGATGCTGGCGCTCACCGACCACGACACGGTCGACGGCCTCGTCGAGGCGCGAACGACCGCGCAGGCGCTGGGCATGCAACTGGTCAATGGGATCGAGCTTTCATGCCTGTGGAACGGGGCTACCATTCATATATTGGGTTATGCCTTCACCGCTGATGCTCCGGCATTGCAGCAGGCTATCGCGCAGTTGCACGATGGCCGCTGGCGCCGCGCCGAGCTCATCGGTCAGCGGCTGGAAGCGAAGGGCATGCCGGGTGCCCTCGAAGGCGCACGGGCGATCCAGCAGGAGCTCGGCGACAGTGGTAATGCGCCTGCTCGTCCGCATTTCGCCGACTTCCTCGTGCGCGCCGGTTATGTGCGCGACCGTGCCGAAGCGTTTCGCAAATGGCTCGGTTCCGGCAAGCTCGGTGATGTGAAACAGCATTGGCCGAGCCTGGAGCAGACGGTGCAGACGTTGCGCGAGTCCGGCGCATGGATCAGCCTTGCGCATCCGTGGCAGTACGATTTCACCCGCAGCAAGCGGCGCCGTTTGGTCATCGATTTCGCCCAGGCCGGTGGCCACGCGCTGGAGGTAGTCAACGGCATGCAGCCGCTGGAACAGGTTGGCGGGCTGTCGACGCTGGTGCGTGAGTTCGGCCTGATGGCGACCGTTGGTAGTGATTTTCACGCGCCCGGCGACTGGTCGGAGCTGGGGCTGTACCGCAGCCTGCCGGAGGACCTGTCGCCGCTTTGGAGACATTTCGATCATGAGCGCCGCATACCTGCTGCCAGCTGAACAGGGAGTTTCCATGAGCCAGTTCTTTCAGATTCACCCGGACAACCCGCAACCGCGCCTGATCAAGCAGGCCGTGGAAATCATCCGCAAGGGCGGGGTAGTGGTTTACCCGACTGATTCCAGTTATGCCGTTGGCTGCTCGATGGGCAACAAGGCAGGCATCGAGCGCATCCGCAGGCTGCGCCAGCTGGATGACAAACACAACTTCACTCTGGCCTGCCGCGACCTGTCGCAGCTGGGCCTGTTCGCCAAGGTTGATACCGCTGCCTTCCGTTTGCTCAAGGCGCATCTGCCAGGGCCTTACACCATTATTCTGTCGGCCACCCGCGAAGTGCCGCGCATGCTGCTGCATCCCAAGCGCCGCACCATTGGCCTGCGTGTGCCGGCCCAGCCGATTGCCCAGGCGCTGCTGGAGGAGCTGGGTGAGCCGCTGATGAGCGTCAGCCTGATCCTGCCGGGCGAGGAGTTGCCGATGAGCGACCCATACGAGATGCGTGACGCTTTGGAGCATCAGGTAGACCTGATCATCGATGGCGGTTACGGTGGCCTCGAGGCATCGACTGTGGTCAGCCTGGTCGACGATCAGCCTGAGGTGGTGCGGGTCGGCTGTGGCGATCCCGCACCTTTCATGGTCTAAGCCTGGATAGCGGCGTGCCCAAACAACATCAATCAAGGACACCCTTTTGAGCTCCATGGATTCACAGCGACGTGTGGTTTCCGGCATGCGTCCCAGTGGCCGGCTTCATCTCGGTCACTACAACGGCGTACTGAAGAACTGGGTCAAGCTGCAGCACGAATATGAGTGCTTCTTCTGCATTGTCGATTGGCATGCGTTGACGACGGACTACGAAAACTCCGGCGAAATTTCCCAGAGCATCATGGATATGGCGGTGGACTGGCTGGCAGCTGGCGTCAGCCCCAGCTCCGCCACGCTGTTCATCCAGTCGCAGGTGCCGGAGCACGCCGAGCTGCACCTGCTGCTGTCGATGATCTGCCCGCTGAGTTGGCTGGAGCGAGTACCGTCCTACAAGGAGCTGCAGCAGAACCTGCAGCACAAGGATCTGGATACCTACGGCTTTCTTGGCTACCCCCTGCTACAGGCGGCGGACATCCTGATCTATCGTGCCGGGCTGGTCCCGGTCGGGGCCGACCAGCTGCCGCATATCGAATTCGCACGCGACGTGGCGCGGCGCTTCAATCACCTCTATGGCCGTGAGGCGGATTTCGAGGACAAGGCCGAAGCGGCGATTCGCAAGCTCGGCAAGAAGACCTCCAAACTCTATGTCAGCCTGCGTAAGAGCTATCAGGAGCAGGGCGACGTCGAGGCGCTGAATACCGCACGTGCGGTCATCAAGGAACAGCAAACCATCACCATCGGCGACCAGGAGCGGCTTTACGGCTACTTGGAAGGCTGCGGCAAACTGCTGCTGCCCGAGCCTCAGGCGATGCTCGGCGAATCGCCGAAGATATCCGGCTTAGACGGCGGCAAGATGGCCAAGTCCAACAGCAACGCCATTTACCTGCGCGACACGCCAAACGAGATCGAAGAGAAGATCCGTCGCATGCCCACCGACCCTGCGCGCGTGCACCGCAGCGATCCTGGTGAGCCGACGCGCTGCCCGGTGTGGCAGATGCACCTGGTGCACTCCGAACAAGCCGTATGCCAGTGGGCCGAGCAGGGTTGCCGCCGCGCCGGCATCGGCTGCCTGGAGTGCAAGGGGCCTCTGATCGACTCGATCAAGGCTGATCTGACGCCATTGCAGGAGCGTGCGCTGGACTACGAGCAGAACCCCGACCTGGTCCGCAGCATCCTTGCCGAAGGCGCCGACCGTGCCCGCGACGAGGCCCGCGAAACCCTGATCGAAGTACGCCAGGCGATGGGCCTGAATTACCGCTGACGGTCGCCCGCGCAGCCTCAAGGATGTCCATGCAGCAAAGCGAGCCTCACAGCACAGAAATGATCCAGCCCGGCGAGCAGCTGCGGCTGGCGCTGGTTTATGGCGAGGCCGTCACCGAACTGCCGCTGGATCTGTATATCCCTCCGGACGCGCTGGAGGTCATTCTCGAGGCGTTCGAAGGGCCGCTGGATCTGCTGCTCTACCTGATCCGCAAGCAGAACATCGACATTCTCGATATTCCCGTGGCCGAGATAACCCGCCAGTACATGGGCTACGTCGAGCTGATGAAATCGGTACGCCTGGAGCTGGCGGCCGAGTATCTGGTGATGGCCGCAATGCTTGCCGAGATCAAGTCGCGCATGCTGCTGCCGCGTTCGGCGGAGGTCGCCGAGGAAGAAGACGATCCGCGTGCCGAGCTGATCCGCCGGCTGCAGGAGTACGAGCGTTTCAAGGCCGCAGCCGAAGACATCGACGAACTGCCGCGTGTCGGCCGCGACCTGCAGGTGCCGCGTCTCGATGCACCCGAGGCGCGGGCTCGCAAGCTGCTGCCGGACGTCAGCCTGGAAGAATTGCTGGTGTCGATGGCCGAGGTGCTGCGCCGCGCCGACATGTTCGAGAGCCATCAGGTGACCCGCGAGGCGCTGTCGACCCGCGAACGCATGAGCGAGGTGCTTGAACGCTTGAAGGGTGGCGCCTTCGTCCCCTTCGTGGCGCTGTTCAGGATCGAGGAAGGGCGCCTTGGCGTGGTGGTGACCTTCATGGCCGTGCTCGAGCTGATCAAGGAGTCGCTGGTCGAGCTGGTGCAGAATGAGCCCTTTGCGCCGATTCATGTGCGCAGTCGTACCGAATAGGCATTTGCAGGAGTCAACCGTGGACCTGTCCGATCCCAAGGATCTCGCTTCGCTGCTCGAAGCCTTTCTGCTCGCGTCCGGCAAGCCGCTCTCCCTGGAGCGCCTCGGCGAGCTCTTCGAGGAGCATGAACGACCCTCGTCGGCGCAGCTGAAGAAGGCCCTCGAAGTCCTGGACAAGTCCTGCAAGGGGCGCGCCTTCGAACTCAAGGAGGTGGCCAGCGGTTATCGTCTGCAGGTGCGCCAGCGCTTCTCGCCCTGGGTCGGGCGGCTCTGGGAGGAGCGTCCGCAGCGTTATTCCCGGGCGCTGCTGGAAACCCTGGCGCTGATCGCCTACCGCCAGCCCATCACCCGTGGCGAGATCGAGGACATTCGCGGCGTTGCGGTCAACAGCCAGATCGTCAAGACATTGCAGGAGCGCGAGTGGATTCGCGTGGTTGGCCATCGTGACGTGCCGGGGCGCCCGGCGATGTTCGCCACCACCCGACAATTCCTCGACCATTTCAATCTGAAGAACCTCGACGAACTGCCGCCGCTGGCCGTGCTGCGGGAAATGGAGCCCGAGCTGCGCCCGTTGCTCGACGACGATGCGGCCGTGCCGGTCGCCCTGCAGACCCGCGCCGACGAGACGTTGGACGAGCCGCAGGCGCCCGCGCGCGAGCAGACCAGCTTCCGTAACCTGCTGGCCGAACTCGATGGCATGGAACAGGGGCTCAAGACCGACTTCGACGACCTGCTCGAAGCGCAAGCCGCGGACATCGACTCCGACGAGGAGCAATCGACCCCCTGAGCCCAGGCATGTCGCCGGGGCGCCGGCGGCCTCGCTGCAGCCCGCCGCTGGGGACATAGCTCTGCAGCTGCATGTCGTGTGCAACCATTGGCCTTGCGTCCTGTCCGAACGCCAACCGACTCCGGATGGTTTATGGTTGTCGAAGAACAAAATTCCGCAGCAGGAGAGACGCATGCACCCGCGAGTTCTGGAAGTCACCGAGCGCCTGGTCGAGCGCAGCCGCAAGACGCGTGAGCGTTACCTCGCGATGATGGCCGCCGCTGCCAGCGAGGGCCCTCAGCGAGGCGGGCTGCAATGCGCCAACTTCGCCCATGGCGTCGCCGGCTGCAATTCCACTCAGGACAAGCAGAGCCTGCGCCTGATGAACGCGGCGAACGTCGCGATCGTGTCGGCATACAACGACATGCTTTCGGCGCATCAGCCCTACGAGCATTTTCCGGAGATGATCCGCCAGGCGCTGCGCGAGATTGGTTCGGTCGGCCAGTTCGCCGGCGGCGTGCCGGCAATGTGCGACGGCGTGACCCAGGGCGAGGCGGGCATGGAGATGAGCCTGGCCAGTCGCGAAGTGATCGCCATGAGCACCGCGGTGGCGCTGTCGCACAACATGTTCGACGCCGCGCTGATGCTCGGCATCTGCGACAAGATCGTCCCGGGGCTGATGATCGGTGCGCTGCGCTTCGGCCATCTGCCGACGATCTTCGTACCGGGTGGGCCGATGCCATCGGGCATCCCCAACAAGGAAAAGGCCGCGGTGCGCCAGCGCTACGCCGAAGGCAAGGCGACTCGCGAGGAGCTGCTGGAATCGGAAATGAAGTCCTATCACAGCCCGGGCACCTGCACCTTCTACGGCACCGCCAATACCAATCAGGTGGTGATGGAGATCATGGGCCTGCACCTGCCGGGCTCCTCGTTCGTAAATCCCTACACGCCGCTGCGCGATGCGCTGACCCGCGAAGCCGCGCAGCAGGTCACCCGCCTGACCCATCAGGCTGGCAATTACACGCCGCTGTGCCAGGTGGTCGACGAGAAGTCCATCGTCAACTCGGTGGTCGCGCTCAACGCCACCGGCGGTTCGACCAACCACACCCTGCATATCCCCGCATTCGCCCGCGCCGCCGGCATCCAGCTGACCTGGCAGGACATGGCCGACCTTTCCGAGGTGGTGCCGACCCTGGCCAAGGTCTACCCCAACGGTCAGGCCGATGTGAACCATTTCCATGCCTGCGGCGGCGTGCCCTTCATGGTGCGCACGCTGCTCGACGCCGGCTTGCTGCATGAGGATGTGCACACGGTGGTCGGCAAGGGCCTGCGCCGCTATATCCAGGAGCCGTTCCTCGAAGGTGACAAGCTGGTCTGGCGCGATGGGCCCGCTCAGAGCCTGGACGAAACCATCCTGCGTCCGGCAGAGCGGCCCTTCTCGCCGGAGGGCGGCCTGCGTGTGCTGGAAGGCAACCTGGGACGCGGCGTGACCAAGATCTCGGCCGTGGCGCCGGAGCATCGTGTGGTCGAGGCGCCGGCACGGGTGTTCATCGACCAGAGCGAGCTGGCAGCCGCTTTCAAGGCCGGCGAGCTGGAGCGCGATTTCATCGCCGTGGTGCGTTTCCAGGGGCCGAAGGCCAATGGCATGCCGGAGTTGCACAAGCTCACGCCCTTCCTTGGCGTGCTGCAGGACCGCGGCTACAAGGTGGCGCTGGTTACCGACGGGCGCATGTCCGGCGCCTCCGGCAAGGTGCCGGCGGCCATCCATGTCTGCCCGGAGGCGCTGGATGGTGGGCCGCTGGCGCTGGTCCGTGATGGCGACATCATCCGCGTCGATGGCGAGACCGGAGAGCTGCGGGCGCTGGTCGACCCGGCCGACTGGGCGACGCGCCAGCCGGCCATCCGCCCGGAAGACATGGGTATCGGTTGCGGTCGCGAGCTGTTCGCCTTCATGCGCGCGTCCTTCAGCACGGCAGAGCAGGGCGCCAGCGCGTTCACCGAGAGTCTGGAGGCGCTCAAGTGAAGACAGCGCTGGTTGGCGACATCGGTGGTACCAATGCACGCTTCGCGCTGTGGCGCGATCAGCGGATCGAGCAGATTCGCGTGCTGCCCACGGCAGACCATGCGCGTCCGGAGCTGGCAATCCGCGCCTACCTCGACGAAGTGGGCCAGCCGCTGGATGCGCTGGAAGCAGTATGCCTGGCCTGTGCCGGGCCGGTGAGCGGCGATCACTTCCGCTTCACCAACAACCACTGGCAGCTGAGCCGACAGGCGTTCTGCCGCGAACTGGGCCTGAAGGATCTGCTGCTGATCAACGACTTCACCGCCATGGCCCTGGGTATGACCCGGCTGCGCGATGACGAGCGCGTCACGGTCCGCGAGGGCGAGCCTGAACCCGGCCGGCCGCGTCTGGTCATAGGCCCCGGCACCGGGTTGGGGGTCGCCGGGCTGCTGCCGCTGGTCGGCGGCGGCTGGCGCGCGTTGCCGGGCGAGGGCGGGCATATCTGTCTGCCGATCGGCAGCGAGCGCGAGGCGGCGATCTGGACGCAACTGCACCGCGCACAGGGCCACGTGAATGCCGAAGCCGTGCTCAGCGGGCCGGGTTTGCTGACGCTCTATCGTGCCTGTTGCGCGCTGGATGGCCGAGCGGCCGAACACGACTCTCCAGCTGGGATCACCAAGGCCGCGCTGGCTGGCGAGCCGTACGCCGTCGCCGTGCTGGAGCAGTTCTGCCGCTGGCTGGGGCGCATCGTCGGCGACAACGTGCTGACGCTCGGTGCACGCGGCGGGGTATATATCGTCGGCGGCGTGGTGCCGCGCTTCGCCGAGTTCTTCATGCACAGCGGCTTTTGCGAGGCCCTGTGCGAGAAGGGCCAAATGAGTGGCTATTTCGATCGCCTGCCGGTATGGCTGGTGACCGCGCCTTATCCGGGCCTGGAAGGCGCCGGCGTGGCGTTGCAATCGCTGCTGGAGGGCGTCTAGCCGGCTGGCAGGGAAAGGCGACGGGCGATCGGATAACAACAAGAAAAGGGACGTGACGTGAGCCAAGCAGGTAAGAACATCCTTCTGGTCGACGACGATCAGGAAATCCGCGAACTGCTGCAGACCTATCTCAGCCGCTCGGGCTTTCAGGTCCGCGGCGTGCCGGACGGCGCGCAGTTTCGCAGCGCGCTGTGCGCCGAACCGGCCGATCTGGTGATACTCGACGTGATGCTGCCCGATGAGGACGGCTTCAGCCTCTGCCGCTGGATTCGCCAGCACGAGCGGCTGGCCTCGATGCCAATCATTATGCTCACCGCCAGTTCCGACGAGGCCGACCGGGTGGTCGGTCTAGAGCTGGGCGCCGACGATTACCTCGGCAAGCCGTTCAGCCCACGCGAGCTGCTGGCGCGGATCAAGGCCCTGCTGCGACGGGTCAGCTTCGCCCAGGAGCGCGGCAGCGATGTGCTGGCCTTCGATGAGTGGCGGCTGGACATGATCAGCCACCGGCTGTTCCACGCCGATGGCGAGGAAGTCTTTCTTTCCGGTGCCGATTTCGCGTTGCTCAAGCTGTTTCTCGATCATCCGCAGCAGATCCTCGACCGCGACACCATTGCCAACGCCACCCGTGGCCGCGAGGTGATGCCGCTGGAGCGCATCGTCGACATGGCGGTCAGTCGCCTGCGCCAGCGCCTGCGCGACACCGGCAAGTCGCCGCGGCTGATTCGCACGGTACGTGGCAGCGGTTACTTGTTGGCTACCCAGGTGACGCCGCACCATGAATCTGCGCACTGAGCGGCGGCGCCTGCGGCTGGTGCCGCGCTCGCTGCTCGGACGCATGCTGTTGCTGACCCTGCTCGCGGTGCTGCTGGCGCAAGGGCTGTCGAGCCTGATCTGGCTATCGCAGCTGCGCGCCAGCCAGATGGAGGGACTGCTGGCCAGCGCCCGCAGCCTGGCGCAGTCGATGGGGGCAAGCGTCAGCTACTTCCGTTCGCTGCCGCTCGGCTACCGACCACTGGTGCTGGACCAGCTGCGCAGCATGGGCGGCACGCGCTTCTTCGTCTCGCTCAACGACAAGCCGCTGGAGATGAAGATCCTTCCTGAGACGCCACGCAAGCGTGCAGTGCTGCACGAGGTGGAGCAGGTGTTGCGCCAGCGTCTGGGTGGCGCGGTGGACCTGACCATCGAGTTCGTCAGCCCGGACGATCTGCGCATCTTCAACAGCGGCATCAAGCTCGAGGAGCTGCCGCGCTCCTGGGCCCACTACGCGCTGGGTTTCGAACCGCTGGCGCCACCGGTGCTGGTGACGCAGATCCAGATCGCGCCGCAGGAGTGGCTTTACCTCGCCTCGCTGATGCCTGCGCCTTACGTCAGCCTGGAAGACGAGGGGCTGCCGGTGCAGCAGCTGTGGTTCATCGTGCTGACCAGCGCCTTCCTGCTGCTGTTCATCGGCCTGCTGGTGCGCTGGCAGAGCCGGCCGCTGAAGCGCCTGGCCAAGGCGGCGCGGGAGCTGTCGGTGGGAGGCGAAGTGAGGCCGCTGGCCGAGATCGGTGCCAGCGAGATCGTCGAGGTCAGCCGCGCCTTCAACAACATGCGCGAGCGCATCAGCCGCTATCTGACCGAGCGCGGCCAGTTGTTCAGCGCCATCTCCCACGACCTGCGTACGCCCATCACACGGCTGCGGCTGCGGGTCGAACTGCTGGAGGACGAGGCCCAGCAAGTCAAGTTCAACCGCGATCTCGACGAGCTGGAACTGCTGGTCAAGGGTGCCCTGCAGTGTGTTAAGGACACCGATATCCACGAGAACATCGAGGCCGTGGACCTCAATCTGCTGCTCGAACACATCGTCGAGCCCTACCAGGCCTGCGACCAGACCCGCGTGACCCTGGATGGACGCGCGCTGGCGACTTACCCCGGCAAGCCGCTGGCACTCAAGCGCTGCATCGGCAACCTGCTGGACAACGCCCTGAAGTATGGCGAGCGTGCCCACCTGCACGTCGAGGATGGCAAGGAGGCGCTGGTGCTGCACGTTGACGACGAGGGCCCGGGTGTGCCGGAGCAGCGCCTGGAGCACGTTTTCGAACCCCATGTACGGCTCTCCGGCCAGCAGCAGGGCTACGGGCTGGGCCTGGGTATCGCGCGCAACATCGCCCATGCCCACGGCGGTGAGCTGAGCATGCGCAACCTGCCGCAAGGAGGGCTGAGGGTGACGCTTACGCTACCCCGTTGAGTCCGCACAGTACGCCTCGTTACGAGTGCTGCGGTTTTGTAACCGCCTCGTGACCATCGGCCATCCCTTCGTTACCCAGTGTCCATTTTTCTGCGCATAGACTCGATCCATCGCAAGCGACCATGACTTGCAGGATAAAAACAAGAAGGTGCCTCTACATGAAAGCGATCCATCGTCTCGCTCTTTCCATTTCCCTCGCCCTGCCTGTACTCGCCCACGCTGGCGAAGTCGAAGTTCTGCACTGGTGGACCTCCGGCGGTGAAAAGCGCGCGGCCGACACCCTGCAGAAGCTGGTCGAGCAGAAAGGCCACAGCTGGAAGGACTTCGCCGTTGCCGGCGGTGGTGGCGAGGCTGCCATGACCGTACTGAAAACCCGCGCCGTTTCCGGCAATCCACCGTCCGCTGCACAGATCAAGGGCCCGGACATTCAGGAGTGGGGTGAACTCGGCCTGCTCGCCAACCTCGATGACACCGCCAAGAGCGAGCGCTGGGACGAACTGCTGCCCGAGCAGGTGCGCAAGATCATGCAGTACGACGGCTCCTATGTGGCCGTGCCGGTCAACGTGCATCGGGTCAACTGGCTGTGGATCAACCCGGAGGTGTTCGAGAAGGCCGGCGCCACGCCGCCGAAGACCCTCGACGAATTCTTCGCCGCAGCCGACAAGCTCAAGGCTGCCGGCTTCATTCCGGTTGCCCACGGCGGCCAGCCCTGGCAGGACGGCACCGTGTTCGAGGGTTTTGTACTGAGCATTCTCGGCCCGGACGACTATCACAAGGCCTTCGTCGAGCTGGATAACGACACCCTGACCGGCGACAAGATGGTTCAGGCCTTCACCGCACTGAAGAAGTTGCGCGACTACATCGACGCCGACGCGGCCGGGCGCGAATGGAACCGTGCCACCGGCATGGTCATCGACGGCAAGGCCGGCATGCAGATCATGGGCGACTGGGCCAAGAGCGAGTTCACCGCCGCCAACAAGGTGGCTGGCGAGGACTACCAGTGCCTGCCGTTCCCCGGAACCCAGGGCAGCTTCGCCTTCAATATCGACTCCCTGGCGATGTTCAAGCTCAGCAACGACGACAACCGCAAGGCCCAGGAAGACCTGGCGCGCACCGTACTGGAGCCTGAGTTCCAGACCTTCTTCAACCAGAACAAGGGCTCGATTCCGGTTCGCCAGGACCAGGACATGAGCGAGTTCGACGCCTGCGCCCAGCAGTCGATGACCGACTTCAAGGAAGCCGCCAAGGGCAGCGGTCTGCAGCCCAGTCTGACCCATGGCATGGCTGCTTCTAGCTACGTGCAGGGCGCGGTGTTCGACGTCGTCACCAACTTCTTCAACGACCCCAAGGCCGACCCGCAAAAGGCGGCCAAGCAGCTGGCGGCGGCGATCAAGGCCGTGCAGTAACGCTAAGGGCGGACCGCGTCCGCCCGGCTCCCGAAAC
The DNA here is from genome assembly GCF_040310405.1 of Pseudomonas sp. E45-MNA-CIBAN-0222. Taxonomy (NCBI): domain Bacteria; kingdom Pseudomonadati; phylum Pseudomonadota; class Gammaproteobacteria; order Pseudomonadales; family Pseudomonadaceae; genus Pseudomonas; species Pseudomonas sp. E45-MNA-CIBAN-0222. The sequence goes on along the minus strand of NZ_JBEOPU010000009.1, from coordinate 140,297 downwards.
GTTCGTCCCGGTACAGGCTTTGCCCTGTGCCGCGGGCGACGACATCCCGGATTTCCATGAGGGATCAAATCCATGAGCTCCATCGCGCTTCAAGCCAGGCCCGCCAAGGCCTCGCCGCTCGACGCCCTGCAGCGCTGGCTGCCCAAGCTGGTGCTGGCGCCGAGCATGCTGATCGTGCTGGTCGGCTTCTACGCCTACATCGGCTGGACCTTCCTGCTCTCGTTCACCAATTCGCGCTTCATGCCCAGCTACAAGTGGGTCGGCCTGCAGCAATACGAGCGCCTGTGGGACAACGACCGCTGGTGGGTCGCCAGCCAGAACCTGCTGGTCTTCGGCGGCCTGTTCATCGCCATCAGCCTGATCATCGGCGTCGTGCTTGCCGTACTGCTGGATCAGCGCATCCGTCGCGAAGGGCTGATCCGCACCATCTACCTGTACCCCATGGCGCTGTCGATGATCGTCACCGGCACCGCCTGGCAGTGGCTGCTCAATCCCGGCCTGGGCCTGGACAAGCTGCTGCGCGACTGGGGCTGGGAAGGCTTTCGCTTCGACTGGCTGGTTGATCCGGATCGGGTCATCTATTGCCTGGTGATCGCGGCGGTGTGGCAGGCCTCGGGCTTCGTCATGGCGCTGTTCCTCGCCGGCCTGCGCAGCGTCGATCAGTCGATCATCCGCGCTGCTCAGGTGGACGGTGCGAGCCTGCCGACCATCTACCTGCGCATCGTGCTGCCGAGCCTGCGTCCGGTGTTTTTCAGTGCGTTGATGATCCTGGCCCATATCGCCATCAAGAGCTTCGACCTGGTGGCGGCGATGACCGCCGGTGGGCCGGGCTATTCCAGCGATCTGCCGGCGATGTTCATGTACGCCCACACCTTCACTCGCGGCCAGATGGGCCTGGGTGCGGCGAGCGCCATGCTGATGCTCGGCGCGGTGATGGCGATCATCGTGCCGTATTTGTACTCCGAGCTGAGGAACAAGCGCCATGTCTGACTTCGCGCAACCGCCCCTGACCCTCGGGCGCCTGACCATCCATGCCACCCTGTTGCTGGCCTGCGCCGTCTACCTGGTGCCGCTGATCGTGATGCTACTGACCAGCTTCAAGACGCCGGAAGACATCCGCACCGGCAACCTGCTGAGCTGGCCTGAAGCGTTCAGCGCGATGGGTTGGCTGACTGCCTGGGACAGTATCGGTGGCTACTTCTGGAATTCGGTGAAGATCGTCATCCCCGCCGTGCTGATTTCCACCGCGCTGGGCGCGCTCAATGGCTATGTGCTGTCGATGTGGCGCTTCCGCGGCTCGCAGCTGTTCTTCGGTCTGTTGTTGTTCGGCTGCTTCCTGCCGTTCCAGGTGATCCTGCTGCCGGCGTCCTTCACCCTCGGCAAGCTGGGCCTGGCCAATACCACCACCGGTCTGGTGCTGGTGCACGTGGTATACGGCCTGGCGTTCACCACACTGTTCTTCCGCAACTTCTACGTCAGCGTGCCGGAAGCGCTGGTGCGGGCGGCGCGGCTGGATGGCGCCGGTTTCTTCACCATCTTCGGGCGCATCCTGCTGCCGATGTCGGTGCCGATCATCATGGTCTGCCTGATCTGGCAGTTCACCCAGATCTGGAACGACTTTCTTTTCGGGGTGGTGTTCGCCAGTGGCGACACCCAGCCAGTCACCGTGGCACTGAACAATCTGGTGAACACCAGCACCGGCGCCAAGCGATACAACGTCGACATGGCCGCCGCGATGATCGCCGGCCTGCCCACGCTGTTGGTCTATGTGGTCGCCGGCAAATACTTCCTGCGCGGGCTCACTGCCGGCGCCGTCAAGGGTTGAGGAGAACAACGATGGCTTCCCTGGAACTGCGCAACGTTCATAAGAGTTATGGCAACAGCCAGATCGCAACGCTGAAGGACATCGCGCTGAAGATCGACGCCGGTGAATTCCTCATCCTCGTCGGCCCTTCCGGCTGCGGTAAATCCACCCTGATGAACTGCATCGCCGGGCTGGAGAACATCACCGGCGGCGAGATTCTCGTCGACGGCGAGGACATCAGCCAAGCCAGCCCGAAGGATCGCGACATCGCCATGGTGTTCCAGTCCTACGCGCTGTATCCGACCATGACGGTGCGCGACAACATCGCCTTCGGCCTGAAGATGCGCAAGGTGCCGGCGGCGAAGATCGAGGAGGAGGTGGCGCGGGTCGCCAAGCTGCTGCAGATCGAGCCGCTGCTTGAGCGCAAGCCGTCGCAGCTGTCGGGTGGCCAGCAGCAGCGTGTGGCCATGGGCCGGGCGCTGGCGCGGCGGCCGAAGATCTACCTGTTCGACGAGCCGCTGTCGAACCTCGATGCCAAGCTGCGGGTGGAGATGCGCACCGAAATCAAGCTGATGCACCAGCGGCTAAAGACCACCACCGTCTATGTCACCCACGATCAGATCGAGGCGATGACCCTCGGCGACAAGGTCGCGGTGATGAAGGACGGCGTGATCCAGCAGTTCGGCACGCCCCACGAGATCTACAACAACCCGGCCAACCTGTTCGTCGCCAGCTTCATCGGCTCACCGCCGATGAACTTCGTACCGCTGCGCATTCGCCAGCGTGACGGGCGCTGGGTGGGGGTGCTCAACAGCGAGCAGGGCAGCTGTGAACTGCCACTGCCGATCGCCACTGATGAGGGGCTGCGTGATCGCGAACTCATCCTCGGCATCCGCCCTGAACAGATCGGGATCGCCGGGGTCGGATCAGCGGATTTTGCTTTGTCGGTCGACATCGAGGTGGTCGAACCGACCGGGCCAGACACGCTGGTGGTGTTCACCCTGAATCAGGTCAAGGCCTGTTGCCGCCTGGCTCCGGATCAAGCGCCGCTGGTGGGCGAAACGCTCCACCTGCAATTCGATCCGCGCAAGGCGCTGCTGTTCGATGCGCAAACCGGCGAGCGGCTGGGTGTGGTGCAGCCTGAGCCGGTGCGTGAGAGCAAGGTAACCCGGCTGGTTTCCAACGGAGCGGGTACCGCGCAGTGAAATGCCGCCTGCCTTGCCAGCAGGCGGTCGATGAAAGTGACGGTTACAGGAATGAACAGAGTCGTCTCGGCTCGATCCAGCGATCAATAACAACAAAAGCGGAGTGGATATGAAAAAAACACTGACAGCCCTGGGCGTAGCGACTGCCGTTGCCGCGATGGCCCTGCCATTGAGCGGCCATGCCCTGGAGTTCACCGGCTACATGCGTAGCGGCGTGGGTGAATCGGTCAATAGCGACTCGCAATCGTGCTTCCAATTGCCCGGTGCACCGACCAAGTATCGCCTCGGTAACGAATGTGAGCAGTACGGCGAGCTGGATCTTCGTCACGACCTTTACACCTTTGCCGATGGTTCGGTGCTTAGCGTGGAAGGCATGGCGGCGCTGTACAACCAGTACAACCATACCCCGAAGTTCACCGGTGATCATGGCTGGGCGCGGATGGTGCAGGCCTATGCCGAGTGGAGCAAGGTGCCGGCGCTGAACAATGGTTCGTTCTGGGCTGGCCGGCGCTTCTACAAGCGTAACGACATCCATATCTCAGATTTCTACTACTGGAACCAGAGCGCCACCGGCGCCGGTGTCGAGGACATGGAGATCGGTGGGCTGAAGTACAGCTACGCCTTTTCTCGCAAGGACAGCGTGTTCCAGAAAGACTATGTCAATCGCCACGACTTCAACGTCGGCGGCTTCGATAGCAATCCGGGCGGTGAGCTGGAGTTCGGCCTCAGCTACATCGACAAACCCAGCCGAGACGATGCCCACAGTGGCTGGGCGGTGACGGTGCAGCACGTGCAGTCCGACTTTCTCGGTGGCAAGAACACCCTGGCGTTGCAGTATGGCGAAGGGCCCGGTACCGGCCTCGGCTATACCGGCGACGTGACCCTGGACGACAGCGCCAAGAGCTGGCGAGTGGTGGAGTACTTTGATTGGCAGCTGACGCCACGCTTTGGCGGCCAGTTCCAGGTGGTCTATCAGAAGGACAAGCGCGCCGACGGCGGCGACCAGGACTGGTGGTCGGTGGGCGCGCGTCCTGCCTATGCGATCAACGAACAGTTCAAACTCGTCGCCGAGGTGGGCCATGACCAGATCGACGCCACCGACGGCACGCGCAAGCTGAGCAAGTTCACCATCGCGCCGACCTGGTCACCTTCCGGCCCAGGCTTCTGGGCGCGGCCTGAGTTCCGTCTGTATTACACCTATGCCAGCTGGAACGATGCCGCGCAGCGAGCCGCCAACCTGATGGCCGAGGGCTCGGCGTTGTCCGATACCGGCGCGTTCGGCAGTGCGCAACACGGCTCGAACTTCGGCGTACAGGTGGAGCACTGGTGGTAAAAGTCGCGGATTAGCGCGTCGCCATCCAGATCAGCAGGCCGGCTTGGAACAGCGCCAGCGCGATCAGGCAAACGATGGTGAATCGCAGCGCACCGTCTTCACGGCGGAAGCGGGCGATTCGCTCCTGCAGCTCACGAATCTGGTTTTCCTGCGCCTGCAGGTTGCGGTCGGCTTGTTCCAGCATCGCCGCCGCTTCCTGCAGCTCTACCACCTGGACCTTTTCACCATTCCAATCCTGGCGCAGTGCACTGACGCGCGACGCTCCATAGGTTGGCTTTAGCGGCTCTGTCTGTGGGTAGTCGACGTCAAAGCCTTGGGTACGCAGGCAGTGGTCGCGACGCAGGCGCTGGTCGTCACTTGAGACATCCTTGGGCAACGCGCCGCCTTCGACCAGATAGTGGCCCCAACGTCTTTGTGCCCATGCGGCCCCTTGCGCCAGCAGAAAACGACCAAGCCCTCGGTTCACCGGCTCCAGGCGCAAGCCAGTGTCCGGGCCGAAGCGTAGTTCCTTGCTGCGGTGATCGGCCCAGACTTCCAGCACATTGTTCTTACGCGAACGCACCTGGCCGGGGATGTTGATGCACATCCGCAGCAGGCTCTGCTCAGGCGTGTGTCGCTCCAGCTGTGCCAGCTCGACGAAGCGCAGCGGGCGCGCGCCACCGTCGCGCTCGGTAGGCAACGGCGCCAAGCGCAGCAGGCGGAAACGGTCAGGCTTGAGCTCTGCCCACGGATGCTTCGGCGGTGCTGCCTGGTCTTTCTCGGTGGTCTGGGTGATTTCGGTGTCAGTCATCTGCGCGTTCCTGGGCCTGCGCGGCGGCTCGTTCAGGATTCGTATCGGGCCATCGTCACGCGGGCTATCGGCTGCGCGGCGACTAACTGGAGGCTGGCAGCATGCCATTATCCTGCAGGAAACGCTGTATCTCCTGTAGCAGACCGCGTGCGATCGGCAGGTCGGGGTCGTTGTAGGACGCCAGCTGGCTGGCGTCTGCCGGGGCGATGCGCAAAACGTGGTTCATTCCGTCGACCATGGCCAGGCGGGCATCGGGCTGGGCGCGCTGCAGTGCTTCGGCGTCTTCGATACCGACCTGGATGTCATGGCGGCCCTGGATGATCAGCGCGGGTAGATCGACGGCAGCGAAGGCCTCGGCCGGATCGTATGCGAACAGCGATATCAGGTAAGGCTGCACACTGGGCCGGAACAGCACCTGCAGGGGCTCGGGTACCTCGGCGTGGGCGCGCCCGGCCTTTAGTTCGTCGATCAGGTAATGGCTGGTAGCGAGTAGGGCTGGCGGCAGGCGCCCCTGCAATTGCTCGCGCAGCAGCTCGTCGATCGGTCGGCCACTACCGGCGATGCTGATCAAGGCTGCCGCTTCGGACTTCGGTGCCGCAAGACTGGCGATCAGTGCCCCCTCGCTATGGCCAATGAGGATCAGCTCACTGAAGCGCGGGTCGCCTTTGAGCTTTTCACCCCAGGCCAGCGCATCGCTGACATAGCCGTCGACGCTGAGCCCGCGCTCGTCCGGGCCGGCTGCCTGGCTCGCGCCGATGCCGCGCTTGTCGTAACGCAGGCTGGCCACGCCCATTTTGGCCAGGCCCTGGGCCAGGCGTTTGAGGCTGTCGTTGCGTCCGGCCGGATTGTTGCCATCCCGATCGGTCGGACCGGAGCCAGCGATCAACAGCGCTACCGGCACTGCCCGTTCACTTTTGGGCAGTAGCAGGCTGCCCTGCAGCACGCCGCTGCCGGTGTCCAGATTCAGGGTTTGATTGAGCAGGGTTTGCGCCCGTACGAAAGAAGAGGACATGGTCAGTAGCAGCAATATCAGCAGGGCACGCATGGAGGGACTTCGTCGATAACAGAGCAGGTTGGACGCGGCAATCGCCGTAAAGGTCAGTATGCGCCGGCAACAGGGGCGATGAAACCGCAGCGGCCTCAGGTATACTTCCGGCCCCTGTTTTTCGGTCGATCGCGGAGCGTCCTGCATGTCCGGCAATACCTACGGCAAGCTGTTCACCGTCACCACTGCCGGCGAAAGCCATGGTCCTGCGCTGGTGGCCATCGTCGACGGTTGCCCGCCCGGGCTGGAGCTGTCGCTGGAAGATCTGCAGCGTGATCTCGACCGCCGGAAGCCTGGTACCAGCCGGCACACCACCCAGCGCCAGGAAGCCGATGAGGTGGAAATCCTTTCCGGTGTGTTCGAAGGCAAGACCACGGGTTGCCCGATCGGCCTGCTGATTCGCAATACCGATCAGAAGTCCAAGGACTACTCAGCGATCAAGGATCAGTTCCGTCCGGCCCATGCCGACTACACCTATCACCACAAGTACGGCGTGCGCGACTACCGCGGCGGTGGCCGCAGCTCCGCGCGCGAGACCGCCATGCGCGTGGCTGCCGGTGCCATCGCCAAGAAGTATCTGGCGACCCTGGGCATCCAGGTGCGTGGCTATATGAGCCAGCTCGGCCCGATCGAGATCCCGTTCAAGACCTGGGACAGCGTCGAGCAGAACGCCTTTTTCAGCCCCGACCCGGACAAGGTGCCGGAGTTGGAGGCCTACATGGACCAGCTGCGTCGCGATCAGGATTCGGTGGGCGCGAAGATCACCGTGGTTGCCGATGGTGTTCCGCCGGGCCTTGGCGAGCCGATCTTCGACCGTCTGGACGCCGAACTGGCCCACGCGCTGATGAGCATCAACGCGGTCAAGGGCGTGGAGATCGGTGCCGGCTTCGCCTCGGTCGCCCAGCGCGGCACCGAGCATCGTGACGAGCTGACGCCGCAGGGTTTCCTCTCCAACAACGCAGGCGGCATTCTGGGCGGCATTTCCAGTGGACAGCCGATCATCGCCCACCTGGCGCTCAAAGCCACGTCCAGCATCACCACGCCAGGCCATTCGATCGATGTCACCGGCGCGCCGGTGGACGTCATCACCAAGGGTCGCCATGACCCCTGCGTCGGCATTCGTGCCACGCCGATCGCCGAAGCCATGATGGCCATCGTGTTGCTGGATCACCTGCTGCGTCATCGGGGGCAGAACGCCGATGTGCAGGTGACGACGCCGGTGCTGGGCCAGCTTTGAGCCGCAATCGACAGGCTGCGATCCGCATGCGGTTGGCCTCGACGCCTCCGCTTGCGGCCTGAAGTCAGCCGCGTATGAATGCTCCGTTGCCGTACTGGCGCCTGTCCGGCTTCTATTTTTTCTACTTCGCCTTGCTCGGCTCCACGGCGCCGTTTCTCGGGCTGTACTTCGATCATCTCGGCTTTTCGCCGGAGCGGATCGGCGAGCTGATCGCCATTCCCATGCTGATGCGCTGCGTGGCGCCGAATCTCTGGGGCTGGCTGGGCGATGCCACTGGCCGCCGGCTGGAGATCGTTCGTCTCGGTGCGCTGTGTACCTTGATGTCCTTCGGGCTGATTTTCTTCGACAAGAGCTTCGCCTGGCTGGCGCTGGTGATGGCGTTGCATGCGTTCTTCTGGCACGCGGTGCTGCCGCAGTTCGAAGTCATCACCCTGGCGCATCTGCACGAGCAGACTGAGCGCTACAGCCAGGTCAGGCTGTGGGGCAGCATCGGTTTCATCTTCGCGGTGGTAGGGCTCGGACTGCTGTTCCAGCGGCTGAGCCTCGATCTTTACCCGACCGCGGTGGCCTTCGTGATGGTCGGTATCGTGCTGAGCAGCGCCTGGGTGCCCAACGCCCATCCGCAGCAACGTACCGAGGTGGCCGGGCAGGGCGGGTTTCTCGCCCAGCTGCGCCGACCTGGCGTGCTGGCCTTCTACGGCTGCGTGGCGTTGATGCAGCTGGCCCATGGGCCGTACTACACCTTCTTCAGTATTCACCTTGAAGCGCTGGGCTACAGCCGCAGCTTCATCGGGCTGATGTGGGCACTGGGCGTGGTTGCGGAGATCCTGCTGTTCTTGGTCATGGCGCGCCTGCTCGAGCGTTTCTCGCTGCGCCAAGTGCTGCTGGCCAGCTTCCTGATTGCCGCGCTGCGCTGGGTATTGCTCGGGCAGTTCGCCGAGCACCTCACCGTGCTGCTGATCGCGCAGCTGATGCACGCCGCGACCTTCGGCAGTTTCCACGCCGCCGCCATTCACTTCGTCCAGCGCAGTTTCGGCCACCGCCAGCAGGGCCAGGGTCAGGCGCTGTATGCCAGCCTGTCCGGCATCGGTGGAGCGCTCGGTGCGCTCTACGCGGGCTATGCCTGGTCCGGTCTCGGGCCGGGCTGGTCGTTCGCCATCGCCAGCCTGGCGGCGCTAGCCGCAGCCGCTATCATTGCCTTCCGTTTGCAGGAGGACCGCGCATGACTGCTACCCGCCAGCACCTGAGTCAGGCGATCATTGACGCAGGCCGCTTCTTGTATGGCCGTGATTGGTCGCCGGCGACCAGTAGCAACTACTCGGCGCGCCTGACCAGCGCCGAGCTGCTGCTGACTGTTTCCGGCAGGCACAAGGGCGAGCTGACTGCCGATGACCTGCTGGCCGTGGACATGCACGGCAACAGCCTGGAAGAGGGCAAGAGGCCGTCGGCGGAAACACTGCTGCATACCCAGCTGTATCGCTGGAAACCGGAGATCGGCGCGGTGCTGCACACCCATTCGGTCAATGCCACGGTGCTGTCCCGCGTCGCCCTGGCCGATTCGCTGGTGTTCGCCGATTACGAGTTGCAAAAGGCCTTCAGCGGCATCTCGAGCCATGAATCGCAGGTGTTGGTGCCGATCTTCGACAACGACCAGGACATCGCCGCCTTGGCCACCAGGGTGCAGCCGTGGCTTGACGAGCATCCCGATTGCGTCGGCTACCTGATTCGCGGCCACGGCTTGTACACCTGGGGCGAGACGATGAGCGATGCGCTGCGACAGATCGAGGCATTCGAATTTCTGTTCGAATGCGAACTGAAGATGCGTGCCCTGCAGCCCAGATAAATTCCTGCCTGCCCGGTAGCGACCGGTCAGACGACCTTTTCGGAGAGTCGAACATGAGTGTCCTCAGCGTCTATCACGAGACCCGACCCGATCAGCCGCTCAAGGTGCTGACCCACCTCGAAGACATCGCCCCGACGCTGGCCAACGTCGGTGTGCAGCTGGAGCGCTGGGAGGCCAGCGCACCAATCGCCGCCGGGGCCAGCCAGGAAGAGGTGATCGCCGCCTACCGGCCGCAGATCGGCAAGCTGATGACCGAGCGTGGCTACGTCACGGTGGATGTGATCAGCCTGACCCGCGATCACCCGCAGAAGGACGAACTGCGCGCGAAGTTCCTTGACGAGCATCGCCATGCCGAGGACGAAGTGCGCTTCTTCGTTGCCGGGCGCGGGCTGTTTACCCTGCACATCGATGACATGGTCTACGCCGTGCTGTGCGAAAAGAACGACCTGATCTCCGTGCCCGCCGGCACGCGTCACTGGTTCGACATGGGTGAAGAGCCACACTTCGTCGCCATCCGCCTGTTCAACAACCCGGAAGGCTGGGTCGCGGAATTCACCGGCGAACGCATCGCCGATCAATTCCCACGGCTGGATGACTGAGATGCCGATCAGGGCGATCCTCACCGATATTGAAGGCACCACCAGCTCCGTCAGCTTCGTTTTCGACGTGCTGTTCCCCTATGCACGCGAGCATTTGCCGGCGTACCTCCGCAGCCACGCCGGTGAGCCCGCGGTCGCCGCGCAGATTGAGGCGGTGCGCAGCGAAAGCGGTGAGGCCGATGCCGATATCGAGCGTGTCATCGAGATCCTCCTCAGCTGGATTGCCAACGATCGCAAAGCCACCTCGCTCAAGGCGCTGCAAGGCATGGTCTGGGCCCAGGGCTATCGAGCGGGGCAGCTCAAGGGGCACGTCTATCCCGATGCGGTAGCTGCGCTGCACCAGTGGAAGGCGCAGGGACTCGATCTGTACGTCTATTCGTCCGGCTCGATCCAGGCACAGAAGCTGATCTTCGGCTGCTCCGAGGCTGGCGACCTTACGGCGCTGTTCTCCGGCTATTTCGATACCACCAGCGGGCACAAGCGCGAGGTGGCCTCCTACCAGCGCATCGCCGAAGCCATCGGCGTGGCAGCTGCCGAGGTGCTGTTCCTCTCTGACGTGGTCGAAGAACTCGATGCCGCGCAGCAAGCCGGCATGCGTGTCTGCGGGCTGGGCCGCAATGGCGGTGTGCTCGGTGAGCATGAAACCGTCGCCAGCTTTGCGCAGATCGACCCCCGGCACTACTGAGGCGCCGGGCGATTACTGAACCCTGCCGTCGCGCTGGCATCCTAGATTAGGTACTCACCCAAACAGGAGCGTACCCATGGGAGACGCCTTCGGCGGTATTTTCGGCCTGCTCATCCTGCTACTGGATATCTGGGCGATCATCAGCATCATTCGCAGTGACAGTACCAGCGGCAAGAAAGTGCTCTGGGTTCTTTTGATCGTACTTCTGCCAGTACTCGGCCTGATTATCTGGGGAATCATGGGGCCGCGCGGCAATCGCCCTGACTCGCGCGGACCGTACCGGTAGCCGCTGATGGAAAGTCTGAGCGGACCATTGGCAATTGCGGTGCTCGTGCTGGATATCCTGGCCATCGCTTATGTGTGGCGTAGCCGTATCGAGTTTGGCCGCAAGGTAGTCTGGTCGTTTGTGATCCTGCTGCTACCCGTGGTCGGCTTGATCATGTGGGCAGTAGCAGCCGGGCCGTTCGGCAAGGCGCGGCTGTGACCTATGTGGCGCAGCGGCCTGCTGATCGGTCTGTTGGTCTTTGGGGCCGACCAGCTTCTGGCTGACGACGCGGCGGCATGGCAGGCACTGCGCGAGGGCCGGGCCGTTCTGATCATGCGTCACGCCAGCGCTTCTGGCCTGGGCGACCCTGAGGGCTTCGTTCTCGAAGACTGCAAAACTCAACGAAATCTGAATCAGCAGGGCCGCGAAGAGGCCCAGCGCTGGGGCGTAAGGCTGCGCGAAGCAGGTCTTGGCAAGGTGAGACTGTTCAGTAGCCGCTGGTGTCGCGCGCTCGAGACTGCCGACCAGATGACGCTCGGCTCGGTCGAGCCATTGCCTGCCTTGGATTCGTTTTTCGCATCTCCCGCTAACAAGCAATCTCACACCGCAGCGCTGCGCGAGGCCGTCGAGCAGTTGCAGGCCGATGAGGTGGCGGTGCTGGTCACTCACCAGGTCAACATCACCGCGCTGACGGGAATCTTCCCGCAATCGGGAGAGGGATTGATTCTGGAGCGTCCGCTGACGACTCCGCCCAAGGTACTGACGCGCATCGCGCCGCCCTAGCCAACCTTGTCCCCTTTGGAATAGTTGTCCCAGATATGGATGGCCGCATAGGCGCGCCACGGACGCCAGGCTTCGGCGCGTTCGGCCAGCGCCTTGGCGGTGATGCCTTCTGCACCCCACAGTGGCGCTTTCAGCAAACCGAGATCGGCTGCGGGAAAGGCATCCGCGACGCCGAACCCCCTTAGCGCGATGTACTCGGCGGTCCAGGGCCCGATCCCCGGCAGTTCGCAGAGTCGTCGCACCAGCGCATCGGCACCATCTTCTACATGCAGCTGCAGCGCGCCTTCGGCGACGGCGGCAGCCAGGCGGCGCAGCGCCTGGGCTCGTTTGGATGGCATGCCGATGTTTTCCAGCGGGTCATCGGCTATCGCTTGTGCGCAAGGGAAGAGCAGCTCCAGCCCCGATGGCGGGTCCTGCAGCGGCTCGCCGAGGCGTTCCACCAAGCGTCGCGTGATGGTCACCGCCGCCTTGACCGTGACTTGCTGGCCGACCACCGCCCGCACGGCCTGTTCGAACGGATCATAGGCGGCGGGCAGGCGCAGGCCGGGTTGCACAGCGATCAGCGGCCCTATGGCGGGATCGCTGGCGAAATGCGCGGCGATGGCTTGTGGATCGGCATCCAGGTCGAACATCTTGCGCACCTGGCTGATGAGCGGTTGGGTGGCGTGTCGCAGCGAGGCGCTGAGCGTCAGTTCGAGCGCTGGGCGGTCATCCAGTGTGCGCACGCCGAGCCAGCCGCGAGCAGCGCCCAGGTGCAGCGTGCGTGCATAACCGTCAGCGTCCAGGCGCTCCACGCCTGGCAGCAGACGCAGGGCAAAATGGCGGTGGAATTGCTGCCAGTCCCAGGGTTCGAGGTAAGGCAATTGGATGGTTTCGGTCATGACCAGACTCTAGGGGCTACCCGTCGCTTTGTCGTCCCGAAGTGTGCTTTTGCTGCCTGCGGTTCCCGCTGTCATCTTGGCCAACGTAGAATGCGCCTCTTTTCGTTGGGCAGGCTGTATCGCCCGTCACGCCAGACAGCTATCAGGCACCGGAGCGCTGCTTCGGGCCCGGCCAAGGGAGACACCCCCATGAGCGACTTTCAGGAAACTCTCTACGAGGGATATGGGCAGCGGTTCCAGATCGACAAGCTGCTGCACGAAGTACGCACCGAGCATCAACACCTGGTGATCTTCGAAAATGCCCGCATGGGACGCGTTATGGCCCTCGACGGTGTGATCCAGACCAGCGAGGCCGACGAATTCATCTATCACGAGATGCTCGCCCACGTGCCGATTCTGGCCCATGGACTGGCGCGCCGCGTGCTGATCATCGGTGGTGGCGACGGCGGTATCCTGCGTGAGGTGGCGCGCCATCGCGATATCGAAAGCATCACCATGGTCGAAATCGACGGTGCTGTGGTTGATATGTGCAAGGAGTTTCTGCCGAATCATTCTGCAGGCACCTTCGAGGATCCGCGGCTGAACCTGGTGATCGACGACGGCATGCACTTCGTGGCGACCACAGAAGAGAAGTTCGACGTAATCATTTCCGACTCCACCGATCCCGTCGGCCCGGGCGAGGTGCTGTTCTCGGAGAACTTCTACCAGGCTTGCCGCCGCTGCCTGAACGAAGGGGGCATCCTCGTTGCCCAGAACGGTGCGCCATTCATGCAGCTGGGCGAGCTGCAGACCACCGCAAGGCGCGTGCAGGGATTGTTTGCCGACTGGCATTTCTACCAGGCGGCCGTGCCGACCTACATCGGCGGTGCCATGTCCTTCGCTTGGGGGGCGTGTAGCGCCGAGAGCCGCAAGCTGCCGCTGGAAACCCTGATGCAGCGCTTCGCCGGCAGTGGCATCGTTACCCGGTATTACAACCCGCACGTGCATATTGGTGCTTTTGCGCTGCCGCAGTACGTGTTGCATGCGATTGCCAAGCCCAGCAACGACTGATCCCTGACTCGCTGGCCGCGTGGCAACGCGCGCCACGCCTGACCCACGGCCCGCCCGGCAACGGTGCGGGCCGTTTTGCATCCGGCAGATGCGTTGAACTGCCAGGAGTTCTCCAGGCTCTACTGGAATAAGGTCGCGAGCTTTGGGCTGTGCTTGGCGTCATGTCATTAAGCCCTCGCAGTTGGCTCCGCAGCCTGCTAGCTTGTCGTTGTGGACATTGTCCACCGCGTTACTTCGATTAGCTGTTGCGACTCCCGTTTGCCCGATGTCTTGACGACGGAGCCGATCTCCCGCTGAGCTCGTGGCAACTCCATCCAGTATGAGAGGAGGCTGATTCATGAGCACCACCTTCCACGAGGATGTCAGCAGCACCGTTCTGCGCCGGATGAAGGAGGGCGGTTTCGATTTTGCCCGTGTGCATCCCATCGAGTTCTACGCGGTATTTCCCGAGCAGGACCGTGCCCAGCGAGCCGCGCAGAATTTCCGCGGCGAAACCATCAATACGCAGGTATTTCCGCGTGAGGACGGAAACTGGAATCTGCAGATCAGCAAGGTGATGTACGCAACGTTCGACGGCATCGGCGATTTCGAGCAGGATCTTGAGTATCTGGTCGAACCCCTTGGTGGGGTGCTCGATGGCTGGGGCGTCACTCAGGAGCTCGAAGGTCAGAGAGCCTGATCCTCACTCACTCCCTTTTGAAACCGCTCTGAAGTGCCTGGTCCCAGGGAGGGACCGGGCCAAAGCGATTTTTCAGAAACTCCAGCAAAAGTCGGCTCCGCGAATCCGCTTCGCGTGTCAGCCTGAGTGCATAGATCCCGCTCGCTTCGGGTGGCGGTAATCCCCCTTCGCAGAACAGCGGCAACAGCTCACCACGCAGCAGGTAATCGCTGATCAACCAGGTTGGTAGATGGGCGATGCCAAGTCCGCCCAATACCCCGGCCAGCAACGCCTCCGCATTGTTCGCCACCATACGCAGTCGGCCAGGTCGTAGCAGCTGCGGTCGCCCGCCACGCTCGAAGCGCCAGGCGTGCGGCGGCGCCAGGGCATCCCAATCCAGCCCCTCGTGTTCGGGAAGTTCTTCGGGCTGCAACGGCATGCCGCGGCGTTCGAGATAGGCTGGGCTCGCGCAGACGACGCGCACCATCGGTGCCAGCGGTGTAGCGACCAGCCGGGTGTCGGCCAGTGGGCCTATGCGTAGCACCAGATCGACTTCCCCCAGATGCTCACCCTGCAGGTCGACGAAACTGTCGATCAGACGCAGCTGAATATCGACTCCAGGATAGGCCTGGAGAAATTCGGCCAGTGCCGGTGCCAGATGACGTCGACCGAACGGGGCGGGTGCGTCGATCCGAATTCGGCCTTCCGGCGCGCTGTCCAGCGATGTTGCCTCCGCACGGGCTAAATGCAGTTCCTGCACGATTCGTCGGGCACGCTCGGCAAATGCCAGGGCAGCGGGCATCGGTCGCACTGCATGGGTGCTACGACTGAATAACTGGCAGCCAAGCGCCTGCTCCAGTGCGTCGACACGTCGAGCCACGGCCGAAGGTGTCAGGCCATGGCGGCGCGCGGCGGCGGAAAAACTGCCCGCGTCGAGCACGTCGATGAATAGGCTGAGTTGGGCGGAAAGTGCGTCGGGCAACATCGGAGGGTTCCTTGCTTGTGCGATTTGCGCAAAGCCATTGTGCGTGGCTATGCGTACCCGCGCCAGCGACGGCGGCGTACGATGAGCGCCCATTTCATTGGAGTGCTGGCATGCTGCTCGATATCGCTTTGAACGTCCTGCTGGGGCTAGCGTTAGGCACGCTCGGCGGATTGTTCGGTATTGGCGGCGGGCTGATCGCGATTCCGGTGCTGGGCGTGCTGTTCGGCCTGGACCAGCAACTGGCGCAGGGCACGGCGCTGGTGATGGTAGTGCCCAATGTGCTGCTCGCCATCTGGCGCTATCACCAGCGCAATCGCATCGATTGGCGCCATGCTCTTGCGCTGGGCAGCGCCAGTTTCGTCTTTGCGATCGTCGGTGCGGCCGTTGCCGTGTCCTTGGACCCCGGGCGCATGCGCCTGGCGTTCGTCGGGTTTCTCCTTGCACTGGCGGCGTACACGTTATTGCGGGTGTTTCTACGCCCGGCACCCGGTGACGGTCAGCTACGCCATCCCTGGCCATGGCTAGGCCTGCTCGGTGCCGGTGCTGGAGCTCTAGGTGGTCTGTTCGGTGTTGGGGGGGCGGTCATCGCCACGCCGATCCTGACCAGCGTGTTCGGCACCTCTCAGGTGGTCGCCCAGGGGCTCTCGCTAGCGCTGGCGGCGCCGAGCACGGGCGTCACCCTGGTCACCTACGCGCTGCATCATCAGGTCAACTGGCTGCTGGGCTTGCCCTTGGCCGTTGGCGGATTGCTCAGCATCAGCATGGGGGTTCGCCTAGCCCATGCGTTGCCGGAACGGCTGTTGCGTTTTCTGTTCAGCATTTTTCTGGTGGCCAGCGCGGTGCTGTTGGTACTGGAGAGCTGATGCCCTCAGTTCACCAGGCCGACGAGGGCGCCACCAACGGCGCCACCGAGCACCACGAGCCAGGGTGGCAGTTTCCAGTACATCAGCGCGGCAAGGGCGAGCAGGGCCAGGACGAAGTGTTCCGCTGCCTTGATCGCGCTGGTCCACACCGGATCGTAAAGCGCCGCCAGCAGCAGCCCGACTACCGCGGCATTTACTCCCGCAAGTGCCGCCTGAGTGCGACGATTGCTGCGCAGCCGCTCCCAGAACGGCAGAACGCCGATCACCAGAAGAAACGATGGTGCAAATACGGCTACCAAGCACAGTGCAGCGCCCAGCCAGTTGCTGGGCCCTACATTCATCGATGCGCCGAGAAAGGCAGCAAAGGTGAACAGCGGTCCCGGCACGGCCTGTGCGGCACCATAACCGGCCAGAAAAGCATCATTATCCACCCAGCCTGACGGCACTACTTCCGCCTGTAACAGAGGCAACACGACGTGGCCGCCACCGAACACCAGCGCGCCGGTACGGTAGAACGCATCGACCTGTGCCAATGCCTGGCTGTCCGTGCCGCTGGCGAGCAGCGGCAGTAACGCAAGCAACGCAAAGAACAGGACCAGTGCCGCCAATGCAGTTCGCCCTGTGACCGCGACCGGCAATGCAGAAGGCGACTCTGTGGCGGCTGGCCGGAATATCAGCAGGCCAAGCAAACCGGCCGCAACGATGACGCCAACCTGGCCCCAGACGAACGGAAGCAGCAGCACGGCGCTGGCGGCAGCCAAGGCGATGGCCACTCGCGGCCCATCAGTGCATAGCGTGCGCGCCATTCCCCAGACCGCCTGCGCCACCACGGCGACGGCTACGATCTTCAGGCCCTGAAGAAGTCCGCTGGGTAGTTCATCACCCCAGTTGGCGATGCCAAGCGCGAACAACGTCAGCGCGATTGCCGATGGCAGGGTAAAGCCCGCCCAAGCTGCCAGCGAGCCGCGATAACCGCCACGCAACAGGCCGATCGCCAGGCCAACCTGGCTGCTGGCTGGTCCGGGGAGGAATTGGCAGAGCGCAACGAGGTCGACGTAGCTGCGTTCATCCAGCCAGCGGCGTCGCTGGACGAACTCGTTGCGGAAGTAACCGAGATGTGCGATCGGCCCGCCAAAGGAGGTCAGGCCAAGGCGTAGAAACACCAGGAAAATCGTCCAGGCGTCGAGCCGGGCGGTTGCCGAATCAAGGTGTGGGTCGGTAGGCATGCAGGTCCGTCGATGAGTAGATCTAAAGGGTCGAGTCGGGCAGGCAGTCTAGCCGGTGAAGGTGTCAGTTGGGTGACAGGGGCTGCGTCGTAGTGCTGTTGCGTGGCCAATCGTCGGCAACGAGAAATACCCGCTCCCGTTCCAGCCAGGCGCCTGCGTCATCCGGTTCCAGGCGTGCCAGCAGCTGAGCTCGTGCGGCGGCCGGTCCGCTGGCCAACCAGTCGGCGAAACAGCTGGTGTCCCAACGCTGCGCAGCCGGGATGCGCGCTGCCGCTAGCCATGCACTGCGCTCGATAGGCTGCCAGACCGCTCCGGGTCCTTCGGCCTCGTAGGCTGGCCAGTCAGACTGACGTAGCCACTGGCCACGCAAATGGTGCGGATTGGCCCCGAGTGGCGGCGAGCAGCCGTTCGGCCAGGGCTGGAACAGATAGCCACCCAGCCAAAAGCTGCTCTGTACTGGCCTGCCGGTGAGTTCGGCGAGCACAGCCAGTGTCGCTGGCTGGCTGCACAGCGGCAGCTGGTGCTGGCACATGTGGACCAGCTTGAGGTCGAGGCGGTCATGGCTGCCAGGGCCGAGCCAGTGCGCGTGTTGGCTGCCATCGCCCGGTCCGAGCCCCAGGTAGAACTTCACTGCCAGCTCGAGATGGTGCACGCCCTGGTCATCGCAGAACAGCAGGTCCAGCTCGCCGAGGGTACTGCCGTTCTGCCGGATCGGAAGATTGGCGGCGAGCAGCTGGATATCTGGCGCTTGGGACAGCGCGTACTGCCACAGCCGCTCGTAATACAGGCCCAGCCTGCGAATGCTGTGCAGCGACAGCCAGGCTTCGAGGATGGACGGCTCGGCATCCTGACGCAGCAGCCAGTCGGCTAGCAGTCCCGGCTCACTGTTCCAGCGGCTTGCGCTCAACGGATGACGCTGATACTGCGGCGCCTCGCTCAGCAATGGCGGTGAAAGAACCGTCCAGGCGAGATCGCGCACCTGCGGATGCTGGAGGCGGTTGGGGAGGTCGGCGAGACTGCATAGGTTCATGGGTGCAGCATAGCTGTCGGTTTGCCGATGGTCCGGCGTTTCGCTGATAATCCGCTGCAGCTGAACATGCCACCGGCCAGAGGCTCTAACGCCTGTGCTGGAAACCAGGCGTATCGCCGATGCGATCTCGCCAACGTGCTGCGTGTTATTTTCGCGCGTTGCAACTGCCCGCAACCATCTGCCCAGCCACACCAGGGAACGTCAATGGAGCAATTCCGCAATATCGGCATCATCGGCCGCCTGGGTAGCTCCCAGGTGCTGGATACCATTCGCCGGCTGAAGCGATTCCTCGTCGAGCGCCATTTGCATGTGATTCTCGAAGAGAACATTGCCGAGGTGCTGCCCGGCCATGGCATGCAGACCTCTTCACGGCAGCGGCTGGGCGAATCCTGTGACCTGGTGATCGTGGTCGGTGGCGACGGCAGTCTGTTGGGCGCAGCCCGGGCGATGGCCAAGCACCGGGTGCCGGTACTCGGCATCAACCGTGGCAGCCTCGGCTTTCTCACCGACATCCGCCCGGATGAGCTGGAGGAGAAGGTCGCTGAAGTACTCAACGGCCAATACACCCTGGAAAACCGCTTCCTGCTCGAAGCCCAGGCGCGACGCTTCGATGAGCCGATCGGCGAGGGCGATGCGCTCAACGATGTGGTGCTGCATCCGGGCAAATCCACGCGCATGATCGAGTTCGAGCTGTACATCGACGGCCAGTTCGTCTGCAGCCAGAAGGCCGACGGCCTGATCGTGGCGACCCCCACCGGTTCCACTGCCTACTCGCTGTCGGCGGGCGGGCCGATCATGCATCCGCGATTGGACGCTATCGTCGTCGTGCCCATGTACCCGCACACGCTGTCGAGTCGCCCGATCGTGGTCGATGGCAACAGCGAGCTGAAGATCGTCGTGTCGCCGAACATGCAGATATACCCGCAAGTGTCCTGCGACGGCCAGAACCACTTCACCTGCGCGCCGGGCGATACCGTGACCGTGCGCAAGAAGCCACAGAAGCTGCATCTGATCCATCCTCTGGACCACAACTACTACGAAGTCTGCCGAACCAAGCTGGGCTGGGGTAGCCGCCTCGGCGGGGGCGATTGATGCTGCTTGATCCCGAGCGCGGCTACGACCTGATCGGTGATGTGCACGGCTGCGGCCGTTCGCTGGCGCGGTTGCTGGATTCGTTGGGCTACCGATTCCAGGGTGGCGTCTGGCGCCATTCGCGGCGACAGGTAATCTTCCTCGGCGACATCATTGACCGCGGGCCGCACATTCGTGAGGCGCTGCATCTGGTTTACGACATGGTCGACCGCGGCCATGCCTACTGCATCATGGGCAACCACGAATTCAATGCATTGGGCTGGTACATGCCGGCGCCGCCGGGCAGCGGACGCGATTTCGTCCGCGAACATTCGCCGCGTTTCGCTCGGCTGCTGCAGGACACCTTCCAGCAGTTCGAACCCTATCCCGAGGAATGGAAAGCCTTTCGTGATTGGTTCTACGGCTTGCCGCTGTTTCTCGAAACGGAACGCTTCCGCGTCGTGCACGCCTGCTGGGACAGCCACGTGATTGCGCGTCTGCGCCCGTTCCTTACCGACGCCTGCATCAATCCGGCGATCCTGCGCGAGGCCGGCCTGCCGGGCACCTTCATCTGCCAGGCGCTGGATCGCCTGCTGCGCGGTACCGATATGCCGCTGCCCGAAGGCATGACCCTGACCAGTGAGGAAGGCTTCGTGCGGACCTTCTTCCGCACCAAGTTCTGGGAAGAAAACCCGCAAACCTACGGTGATGTCGTGTTCCAGCCCGACGGCCTGCCGGACCATGCGGCACGCATGCCCTTATCGCAACAGCAGAAGAATCGCCTGTTCCTCTACGGCCCGGACGAGCCTTTGCTGTTCGTCGGCCACTACTGGCGCCGCGGCCGTCCCGGGCCGCTTCGCGACAATCTGGCCTGCCTGGACTACAGCGCGGTGAAGAACGGCAAGCTGGTGGCGTATCGACTGGATCGCGAAACCCGGCTGGACCCGGCCAAGTTCGTCTGGGTCGATGTGCAGGCGGTCTTCCGATGAGCGTGTCTGTTGCCGAGGCCCTGCGCCTGCCGCTGTCAGAGGATCTGAGCGGATTTATTGCCTTGCTGCGCCGCCTGCGGGTGCCATGCCGGGTGTCGGAGGAGGGCGATCAACAGGTGCTACGCGTGCCGGTTGAGGTCGTCGAGCAGGTTCGCGACCTGTATGCACGGCATCCCCATGGCGATGACAGCGTCGTCATCGAACAGCCCCGGCGCCGCGGCGGCGGTTTCGTCGCCGCCCTGCGCGCCAGCCCGCTGACCGCAGCAATATTGGTTATCACCCTGGTTGTCGCCGCCATCACGCTGCTTGGTGAGAGTTTCGCGGCGATCCGCTGGCTGAACTTCGTCGACTTCCGGGTCGATGGTGAATACGCCTACTTCGCCACGCTGGAGCAGACACTCGCCGCCGGGCAGTGGTGGCGACTGATCACGCCGATCTTCGTGCACTTCGGCATCCTCCACCTGGCCATGAACAGCATGTGGTTCTGGGAACTGGGGCGGCGCATCGAAGCCCTTCAGCGCGCCTGGATGCTGTTGGCGCTGACGTTGCTGTTCGGTCTGGTATCCAACTTCGCCCAGTACCTGTTCGGCGGGCCGGGCATCTTCGGTGGCCTGTCCGGCGTGCTCTACGGCCTGCTGGGGCATTGCTGGCTCTATCAGAAGCTTGCCCCCAACGAGGCCTACCGGCTACCACCCGGGGTGGTCGTGCTGATGCTGGTGTGGCTGGTGATTTGTCTGACCGGCGTCATCGAGGTGCTCAGTTTCGGCGCGCTGGCCATCGCCAACGCGGCGCATGTCGGCGGCTTGGTTGCCGGTTGCGTCACCGGTGTGATTGGCGGTGCCCTGGCGCGCCGTCGGCGCCACCGCTGAGGCTTTTCCCTAAAGCTCAACTGCCCGGTAGAATGGCCGCTCGTTTCCCTGGGAGCAGGCCATGTCGACCTTTATCCAAACCGCCGAAAACATCACCCCCGAAATCTATGCAAGCCTCAAGCAGGCCCTCGAGGTCGGCAAATGGGCTGACGGCCGCAAGCTGACCCCCGAGCAGAAGGAGACCTGCATGCAGGCGGTGATCGCCTGGGAGATGAAGAACCTCCCGGAAGAACAGCGCACCGGCTTCATGGGTGGTCAGGAATGTGCTTCCAAGAGCAAGAAGGCCGAGCCGGCCATCGACACCAGCCTGTTCTCTCCCGCTTCGGGAACCCGCCACTGATGCTCGAATTGGGACGTGGCGCGCTGAGCAAGATGTCGATCCAGCTCGGCGCACCGGCGCAGTATTCCTTCCGCCTGAATGACGAACTGGTGCCGGTCAATCCGCTGATCGGCAAGACCCTGCGGCTGGAGTACCTTGGCGCAATCAACTGCACCCATTGCGGGCGCAAGACCAACAAGAGCTTCAGCCAGGGTTACTGCTATCCCTGCTTCAAGAAACTGCCGCAGTGCGATGTCTGCATCATGAGCCCGGAAAAATGCCATCACGACTTCGGCACCTGCCGTGATCCGCAGTGGGGCATGGACTTCTGCATGACCGACCACGTGGTCTACCTGGCCAACTCTTCGGGGATCAAGGTAGGCATCACCCGTGCTACACAATTGCCGACGCGCTGGCTCGATCAGGGCGCTAGCCAGGCGCTGCCGATCATGCGGGTCGCCACGCGTCAGCAGTCGGGCATGGTCGAAGACCTGCTGCGCAGCCAGGTGGCGGATCGCACCAACTGGCGGGCGCTGCTCAAAAGTGACGCTGAGCCGATCGATCTGATCGACATGCGCGAGCAGATCTTCGACGCCTGTGCCGATGGCCTGCGCGAGTTGCAGCAGCGTTACGGGCTGCAGGCGATCCAGCCGGTGGCTGATGCCGAGGTGCTGGAGATTCGCTACCCGGTCGAGGCCTATCCGACCAAGGTG
This sequence comes from Pseudomonas sp. E45-MNA-CIBAN-0222, assembly GCF_040310405.1. Lineage (NCBI taxonomy): Bacteria > Pseudomonadati > Pseudomonadota > Gammaproteobacteria > Pseudomonadales > Pseudomonadaceae > Pseudomonas > Pseudomonas sp. E45-MNA-CIBAN-0222. Next base: position 118,054 of record NZ_JBEOPU010000009.1, on the reverse strand, counting down.
GTCAGCCTCGATTTGGAGAAGACACCCGTGGTCGAGGGCACGCTCAGGGGCATCAAGGGCCAGTACCTGATTCTCGATACCGGCGTGATCAACATTCGCAAGTTCACCGCTTATCAGGTCGCCGCCAGCGCTACCGCGTAGGTGGATAACGCTTCGCTTATCCACCGATTGTCCCGCCTGCCCAGCGCAGGCTCAGGGATGAACAGCCGGGGAAATATCGCGTGCAGGAGGCTGCGCCGTTTTCCACCCTACAAGTCCGCTGCGACTGACGCTAAGCTCGAACTCATCCGCAGCCCTGTGTAAGGGCCGCAATCCATCGCACATTTCGCTTGAAGCTAGTTGCTTGAAGCTCAGCCGACGAGGTTTCCATGCGCACCGAACAACCGAAAGTCATTCATCTGAAGGATTACCAGGCCCCCGAGTACCTGATCGATGAAACCCACCTGACCTTCGAGCTGTACGAGGATCGCACTCTGGTCCACGCCCAGTTGGTGATGCGCCGCAATCCCGAGCGCCCGGTCGGCAAACTGCCGCCGCTGGAACTGCACGGCCAGGAACTCGAATTGCTGTCCATCGCGCTGAACGACTGCGCACTGGGCGCAGGCGACTACCAGCTCAGCGAAGACTGCCTGACCCTGCAGCCGGACAGCGACAGCTTCGTCATCGACACTTCGGTGGTGATCCATCCGGAAACCAACACCGCGCTGGAAGGGTTGTACAAGTCCGGCAGCATGTTTTGCACCCAGTGCGAGGCCGAGGGCTTCCGCAAGATCACCTATTACCTCGACCGCCCGGACGTGATGAGCAAGTTCACCACCACCGTTAGCGCCGAGCAGAAGGCCTATCCGGTGCTGCTCTCCAACGGCAATCCGATCGCCAGCGGCAGCGAGGGCGACGGCCGGCATTGGGCGACCTGGGAAGACCCGTTCAAGAAGCCGGCCTATCTGTTCGCCTTGGTGGCGGGTGACCTCTGGGCCATCGAGGACAGCTTCACCACCATGAGCGGGCGCAACGTGGCGCTACGGATCTACGTCGAGCCGGAGAACGTCGACAAGTGCCAGCACGCCATGGACAGCCTGAAGAAGTCGATGAAGTGGGACGAGGAGGCCTACGGTCGCGAATACGACTTGGACATCTTCATGATCGTCGCGGTCAACGACTTCAACATGGGCGCCATGGAGAATAAGGGCCTCAATATCTTCAACTCCAGCGCCGTGCTGGCCCGCGCCGAAACCGCTACCGATGCCGCGCACCAGCGCGTCGAGGCGATCGTCGCTCACGAGTATTTCCACAACTGGTCGGGCAACCGCGTGACCTGCCGCGACTGGTTCCAGCTGTCGCTCAAGGAAGGCTTCACCGTCTTCCGCGATTCGCAGTTCAGCGCCGACATGAACTCGGCGACGGTCAAGCGCATCGAAGACGTCGCCTACCTGCGTACCCACCAGTTCGCCGAGGACGCCGGCCCTATGGCGCACTCGGTGCGCCCGGAATCCTTCATCGAGATTTCCAACTTCTACACCCTGACCGTCTACGAGAAAGGCGCCGAAGTGGTGCGCATGATCCAGACGCTGCTGGGCGAAGAGGGCTTCCGCAAGGGCAGCGACCTCTATTTCGAGCGCCATGACGGCCAGGCCGTGACGGTCGACGATTTCGTCAAGGCGATGGAAGACGCCAACGGTGCGGACCTGACCCAGTTCAAGCGCTGGTACAGCCAGTCTGGCACGCCGCGCCTGGCCGTCAGCGAGCAATACGACGAGGCGGCGAAGAGCTACAGCCTGACCTTCCGCCAGAGCTGCCCGCCGACACCGGGCCAGCCGACCAAGGAGCCGTTCGTGATCCCGGTTGCGCTGGGCCTGCTCGCCGCCGATGGTTCGGACATGCCGCTGCGTCTGGACGGTGAAGCCACCGCCGTCGGGACCAGCCGCGTGCTGGCGGTGACCGAAGCCGAACAGATTTTTACCTTCGTCGACGTCGCCGAGCGTCCGCAACCATCGCTGCTGCGTGGCTTCTCCGCGCCGGTAAAGCTGGACTATCCGTACAACCGCGACCAGCTGATGTTCCTCATGCAGCACGACTCCGATGGCTTCAACCGTTGGGAGGCGGGTCAGCAGTTGTCGGTACAGGTGTTGCAAGAGCTGATCGGCCAGCATCAGCGTGGTGAAGCACTGGCGATGGACGAGCGCCTGATCACGGCGCTGCGCACCTTGCTGCAGAACGCGACGCTGGACGCAGCGATGGTCGCCGAGATGCTTTCGCTGCCGGGTGAAGCCTATCTGGCTGAAATCAGCGAAGTGGCGGACGTGGATGCGATACACGCGGCACGCGAGTTTGCCCGCAAGCGCATCGCTGACGCGTTGTTCGAGCCGCTGTGGCAGCGCTACCAGGCCAATCGCGAAACCTCGCGCAGTACGCCCTACCTCGCCTCGGCCGAACATTTCGCCCGTCGCGCCCTGCAGAACATTGCCTTGTCGTACCTGATGCTGAGCGGAAAAGCTGAAGTCGTGGAAGCCTGCCTGGAACAGTTCGAGCAGGCCGACAACATGACCGAGCGTCTGACCGCACTGGCCGTGCTGGTCAACTCGCCGTTCGAGGCCGAGCGCGACAAGGCGCTGCAGACGTTCGCCGAGCACTTCAAGGACAACCCGCTGGTCATGGATCAGTGGTTCAGCGTACAGGCCGGTAACCCGTTGCCCGGCGGTCTGGAGCGGGTGCAGACGCTGATGCAGCACCCGGCGTTCACCCTGAAGAACCCGAACAAGGTGCGCGCGCTGATCGGTGCCTTCGCCAACCAGAACCTGGTCAACTTCCACCGTGCTGATGGCGCCGGTTACCGCTTCCTTGCCGACCAAGTGATCACCCTCAACGCGCTGAACCCTCAGATCGCCTCGCGTCTGCTGGCGCCGCTGACCCGCTGGCGCAAGTACGACAGTGCGCGCCAGGCGCTGATGAAGGGCGAACTGGAGCGCATTCTTGCTTCCGGTGAGCTGTCCAGCGATGTCTACGAAGTGGTGAGCAAAAGCCTCGCCTGACCCTCGAAGGCCGGTCGCGCAAAACGATTGGCCTTTTCCCCCGAACTCAAATCGCTTGGTGGGCTTTCTGCCCACCAAGCCAGCCCAGCACCGTGACCATCCCCTGGCACACTGCGTCCGATCCTCAACGCACACCGAATCAATCGGTCCGCATACTGGCCACTGGCCCAATCAGCCTGGGTGATCACGCGTCAATCATTGCGTGAGAGTTAACAATTCATAACGTCCGGCCAATTGTGCCTGTCCGCGTAAGCTGGCTAGGATGGCTGAGCCTGCACATCAGGCCTTACCTAATAAGAATAAAGGGGGGTATGTATGAGTGAGCCCGTTCAGCGGCGCACACTATCCGGCCGCGTCGAGGTTCCAAACCAGGCGAGGGCGTCGCGTTTTCACTCATCGGTTGCCAGCATGCTTTCGCTGTGCGGCGCCTTTTCGCTCCTGCTGCTTGCCGCAGCTGCGCCAGCCCAGGCCGCACCCGATGGCCAGACCCGCTACTCGATCGAGTCGGCTAAAGCCGCATCCAATCTTCTTCTCGACATCACCCAAGCCGGTAGTCGCCTCGTGGCGGCGGGTGATCGGGGGCACATTCTTTACTCCGATGATGAAGGCAATAGCTGGGCGCAGGCCAAGGTGCCGACTCGGCAGCTGCTGACGGCCATCTACTTCGTCGATGACAAGCACGGCTGGGCGGTCGGCCACGACGCTCTGGTGCTGAACACCACCGACGGTGGTGAGAGCTGGGCGGTGCAGTACGAGGAGCGTGAGCGCGAAGCGCCGCTGTTGGACATCTGGTTCGAAGACGCGCAGCACGGCATCGCGGTTGGTGCCTACGGCGCGCTGATCGAAACCATCGACGGTGGCCAGAGCTGGGACGACATCAGTGAGCGGCTCGACAACGAAGACGGCTTTCACCTCAACGCCATCACTCATATCCAGGGCTCGGGTCTGTTCGTCGTCGGTGAAATGGGCGGCATGTTCCGTTCCGCCGACATGGGTGAGACCTGGGAGCGCGTCGAGTCGCCTTATCAGGGGTCGTTCTTCGGCGTGGTTGGCGGCTCGGAGCCTGGGGTAGTAGTTGCCTTCGGCCTGCGCGGTCACCTGTTCCGCTCAGCTGATTTCGGCAACAACTGGGATGCCATTGAGCTTGCCAACGGTAACGGCAATGCACTGGAGTCCGGCCTGGCCGATGGCAGCCTGCTGCGTGACGGACGCATCGCGGTGGTCGGGCACGGTGGTGCTGTATTGACCAGCGACGATCAGGGCCGCAGCTTCAAACTCTTTAACCGCCCCGACCGTCGTTCGCTGTCGGGCGTGAGCTCCGATTCCCAAGGCAACCTGATCCTGGTAGGGCAGGGTGGTGTTCGCATCGCCTCGCCATCGGGCGCGGATCTGGCCCCAAAACAATAAAGCCGGGAGAGTCTGCATGACCAAGCACCAACAGAAGCCGGCGTCGTTCCTCGAGCGCCTGATCTTCAACAACCGGCCGGCAGTCGTGGTTCTCTGCCTGCTGATCAGCGCATTCCTCTTTTATCAGGCGGCGCAGGTTCGGCCGCAGACCAGCTTCGAGAAGATGATTCCGCTGGGGCATCCGTACATCCAGAAGATGCTCGAACATCAGAATGATTTGGCCAACCTCGGCAATACCGTGCGGATTTCCGTAGAGGCGGTTGACGGGGATATCTTCTCCAAGGAATACATGGAGACGCTGCGGCAGATCCATGACGAAGTCTTCTATATCCGCGGCGTCGACCGCTCCAACATGAAGTCGCTGTGGAGTCCCAACGTCCGCTGGACCGAGGTTACCGAGGAAGGCTTCGCTGGTGGCGAGGTGATTCCCCAGACCTACGACGGCTCGCCCGAAAGCCTGGATGATCTGCGCGACAACATCCTCAAGTCCGGTCAGATCGGCCGTCTGGTGGCGAACAACTTCAAGTCGAGCATCATCGATGTGCCGCTGCTGGAGTCCTACCCGGACCCGGAAGACCAGAGCCGGCAGATCAAGCTGGACTACCAGAAGTTCTCCCACGAGCTGGAAGAGAAGATCCGCGAGAAGTACCAGGCGCAGAACCCGAATGTGAAGGTGCACATCATCGGCTTCGCCAAGAAGGTCGGTGACCTGATCGATGGGTTGGTCGGTGTCGCGCTGTTCTTCATCGTCGCCATCGGCATCACCTTCGTGCTGCTGCTGTGGTTCACCCGTTGCCTGAAGAGCACCATCGCGGTGCTGATCACCACGCTGATTGCGGTGACCTGGCAGCTCGGTTTGCTGCATACGCTGGGCTTCGGGCTCGATCCGTACTCGATGCTGGTACCGTTCCTGGTATTCGCCATCGGCATTTCCCACGGCGTGCAGAAGATCAACGGCATCGCCATGGCATCCGGATACACGGAAGATCCGGTGACGGCAGCGCGAATGGCGTTCCGCCAGTTGTTCATCCCCGGCATGGTGGCGCTGCTGTCGGATGCTGCAGGTTTCGTAACCTTGTTGCTGATCGATATCGGCGTCATCCGTGAGCTTGCCATCGGCGCGTCGCTGGGCGTGGCGGTGATCATCCTGACAAACCTGATCCTGCTGCCGGTAGCGATTTCCTACATGGGCATCAGCCAGAAGGCGGTCAAGCAGGCTCGTGAAGAGGCCTCGCGCGATCATCCGTTCTGGCGCGCACTGTCCAACTTTGCCAGCCCTACGGTTGCGCCAATCTCCATCACCATCGCCGTTATGGCGCTGGTCGGTGGTCTCTGGTACGGCCAGAACCTGAAGATCGGCGATCTCGATCAGGGCGCCCCGGAGCTGCATCCGGATTCGCGCTACAACCTGGACAACGACTTTGTCATTCGCAACTACTCGACCAGTTCCGACGTGCTGGTAGTGATGGTCAAGACAGCACCGGAAGGTTGCTCGCACTACGACACGCTCGCCGCCATGGACGAGCTGATGTGGAAGATGCAGAACACCGAGGGCGTGCAGTCGGCAGTTTCGATGGTCTCGGTTGCGCGCCAGGGCATCAAGGGCATGAACGAGGGCAGCCTGAAATGGGAAACGCTGTCGCGTAACCAGCATGTGTTGAACAACTCCATCGCCCGCGCCGAAGGCATGTACAACAGCGACTGCTCGCTTGCGCCGGTGCTGGTGTTCCTCAACGACCATAAGGCTGAAACCCTGGAGCATGTGGTCGCCGCGGCGAAGGATTTCGCCGAGGAAAACAACCGCGAAGGTTTGGAGTTCGTGCTGGCGGCGGGTAACGCGGGCATCGAGGCAGCCACCAACGAGGTCATCGCCGAGTCGGAAATCACGATGCTGATCGCGGTCTACGCAGCAGTGAGCTTCATGTGCCTGCTGACCTTCCGTTCGTTGGCCGCGACGCTCTGCGTGATCCTGCCTCTGGTGCTGACCTCGATCCTTGGCAACGCCCTGATGGCCTTCATGGGGATCGGCGTCAAGGTGGCAACCTTGCCGGTGATCGCGTTGGGTGTGGGTATCGGTGTGGACTACGGTATCTATATCTACAGCCGTTTGGAGTCGTTCCTGCGCCAAGGCATGACCTTGCAGGAGGCCTACTACCAGACGCTGAAATCCACCGGCAAGGCGGTGATATTCACCGGGGTGTGCCTGGCGATCGGCGTGGTTACCTGGGTGTTCTCGGACATCAAGTTCCAAGCCGACATGGGCATGATGCTGACCTTCATGTTCCTCTGGAACATGGTCGGGGCGATCTGGCTGCTGCCGGCCCTGGCCCGCTTCCTGATCAATCCGGAGAAGCTGCGTCAGAAGGCGTGATGATCACGCAATAACGAAAACCGCGGCCCTAGGGCCGCGGTTTTTTTATGGCTATCGCGTTGTTCCGCTCGGCGATAGGGCTACGGTCAGGCGCTCTGGCTGATGGCCTGGAAGGCAGCCTGCGCGGCCACTTCGCCGATCACCAGAATGGCCGGACTCTTTAGCTTGAAGGTCAATGCATCCCGGCACATGCCGGCCAGGCTCGAACGGCACTCGCGTTGCTGCGGCATTGAGGCGTTCTCGATCATCGCCACCGGCGTGCCGGCGGGAAGGCCGCCTTCCAAGAGCCCGGCTTGCACCTGTTCCAGCTTGCTCACACCCATGTACACCACCAGCGTGGTGCCGCTTTTCGCCAGCGCTTGCCATTCCGGGCTGCTGTCGTCGAGCGTGTGTGCGGTGACCAGAGTGACGCCGCGGGCGACGCCGCGCTGGGTCAGCGAGATGCCGCATTGCGTGGCACCGGCCAGGCCGGCGGTGATGCCGTTGACCAGTTCGACCTCGATGCCGTGCGCCGACAGCCATTCGGCTTCTTCGCCACCGCGGCCGAAGATGCACGGATCGCCACCCTTGAGGCGCACCACGCACTTGCCCTGGCGGGCGTAGCGCAGCATCAGACGGTGGATGAAGGCCTGCGGCGTGGAGCGGCAGCCGCCGCGCTTGCCCACGGGGATGATGCGTGCTTTGGGGCAGTGTTCGAGCACGGCGGGGTTGACCAGGTCATCGATCATCACCACCTGTGCCTCGCCCAACGCGCGCACGGCCTTGAGGGTCAGCAGTTCCGGATCGCCAGGGCCGGCGCCTACCAGCCAGACTTTTGCGCTCATGGGGTAATCCTCGTCTTGGTTGGTATCAGAGAAGTGCGCGTTCCGGCTGGCTGGCCAGCAGACGCTTGATTTCGGGCACGCAGGAGCCACAGCTGGTGCCGCAACCGAGTTCCTGCTTGAGGCCGGTGAGATCGAGACCGCGCTCGATGCCTGCACGGACCTTGTTCTGGCTGACGTTCATGCAGTTGCACAGGGTGCGGTCGGTGCTGACCGTCGCGCCGCCAGGCGGCGCACTGAGGGGCGCCAGCAGCCAGCGACGCAGTTCGGCGTCGGCACTGCCGCTTTCCCAGAGCCCGCGCAGCCACTGCCGGGCGGCGGTTTCGCCGGCCAGGCGCAGGGCGACGATGCGACCGTCCTCGATGCGTACGCGCTTGCCGACTGCACGACGCGGGTCGTCATAGGCCAGCACCGGGCCTTCGTCGAGGCCGAGCAGGCGGTCGATGGCGTCCAGCTCGGCAGCGTTTGGCGCCGCGTTCCGGGCTGCGCGGATCAGCAATGCCGAGCGCTCGCGTCCGCCGAGGCTGAAACTGGCGTAGTCGAAGGTCTCGAACAATGGCCGCAGTGCCTCGAAACGTCGCTGCACATCACCCTCGACCAGCGCGAAGAACTGCCAGGGCAATTCGACCTGTTCGACTTCGATGCCGGCGTGCTTGAGTTCCGGTTGCTTCGACAGCGGATCGACGCTGGCCAGGGTCAGGACGTTGCTGCCCAGCCCCTTGAGAAAGCGATCGCCCCAGTGCATCGGCAGGAACGCCTGGCCGGCGCGCAGGCTTTCGTCCTTCTGTACCGGGAGGATCAGGCTGCCGCGACGGCTCTTCACCTTCACCAGCTGGCCGTCCAGCAGACGCCGGCGACGCATGTCCTCGGCGTTCATGCCGAGCAGTGCTTCCTCGACATGACCGAACAGTCGTGCGGCGGTGCCGGTGCGGCTCATGCCGTGCCACTGATCACGCAGTCGGCCGGTATTGAGCGTCAGCGGATAGCGCGCCTCGCGCTTTTCCTTCGGCGCCTGGTAGTGCTCGGCGATGAAGCGCGCGCGGCCATTGGCAGTGGGGAACACACCGTCGCCATACAGCCGCGCGGTGCCCTGTTCGCTACCCGGCGGAAACGGCCATTGTTGCGGACCGAGGGTATCGATCAGTGCGTAGCCCAGGCCGCTGTAGTCCAGATCGCGATTGGCGGTGAGCGGCTTGTACTCCTCGAACAGCGCTTCGGCATTCTCGAACGCGAACAGGCTCGGCTCGCCGGGACGTAGGTGACGTTCCAGACACCGGGCGAAATCGCAGGTGATCGCCCAATCCGCACGGGCTTCGCCGGGCGCTGGCACGGCGCGACGTACATGGCTGATGCGGCGCTCGGAGTTGGTCACCGTGCCTTCCTTCTCGCCCCAGCTCGCGGCCGGCAGCAGAAGGTCGGCGTAGCGGCAGGTTTCGGTGGTGAAGAAGGCTTCCTGCACCACGACGAAGGGGCAGGCGGCCAGGGCCTCATGCACTTTCTGCTGGTCCGGCAGCGACTGCGCCGGGTTGGTGCAGGCGATCCACAGCGCCTTGATCTTGCCTGCGCGCACCGCCTCGAACAGCTCGATGGCGGACAGTCCAGGCTGCTTGGGCAGCTGCTCGACACCCCAATAGTCCGCCACTTCGGCGCGGTGTTCGGCATTGGCTACGTCGCGGTGGCCGGGCAGCAGATTGGACAGGCTGCCGGTTTCGCGGCCGCCCATGGCATTCGGTTGGCCGGTGAGCGAGAAAGGGCCGGCGCCTGGCTTGCCGATCTGCCCGGTGGCCAGGTGCAGGTTGATCAGCGCGCTGTTCTTGGCGCTGCCGGCGGTAGACTGATTCAGACCCATGCACCACAGGGAGAGGAAGGCTGGCGCGCTTCCGATCAGCCGTGCGCAGGTTTGCAGATCATCTACAGAGATGCCGCAGAGGTCGGCGACCATCGCTGGGGTGTAGTCGCGCACCAGGCTTTTCAGAGCGTCGAAGCCCTCGGTATGGGCATCTATGAAGCGGCGGTCGATCCAGCCTTCCCACATGAGGATATGCAGCAGGCCGTGGAACAGCGCGACATCGGTGCCCGGCAGGATCGGCAGGTGCAGGTCGGCCAGCTCGCTGGTGTCGGTGCGCCGCGGGTCGACGACGATGATGGTCATCTCCGGCCGCTTCGCCTTGGCCTCTTCCAGGCGGCGAAACAGCACCGGGTGCGCGTAGGCCATGTTGCTGCCGGCGATCAGCAGGCAATCGGCCTGCTCGATGTCTTCGTAGGAGCAGGGCGGGGCGTCGGCGCCCAGGCTGCGCTTGTAGCCGACCACCGCCGAGGACATGCACAGCCGCGAGTTGGAATCCAGGTTGTTGGTGCTGACCAAGGCGCGGGCCAGTTTGTTGAAGGCGTAGTAGTCCTCGGTCAGCAGCTGGCCGGAGACATAGAAGGCGACGCTGTCCGGCCCGTGTTCGCGGATGGTCTCGGCGAATACGCTGGACGCGTGCTCCAGGGCACTGTCCCAGTCGGTGCGGCTGCGGGCCAGGCCCTTGCCCAGACGCAGCTCGGGATAAAGCGCGCGAGCGTCGAGGTCGCCGGTCAGGTGCAGGGTCGAGCCCTTGCTGCACAGCTTGCCGAAGTTGGCCGGATGGCTGGGGTCGCCGGCCACATCGAGGATGCGCTCGCCGTCGTGCTCGATCAGCACGCCACAGCCGACACCGCAGTAGCAGCAGGTCGAGGCGGTTGTCATACGCATGGCGTCGTCTCCAGGAAAGTATCGTCGGTTTCGGCTGCAGGGTGGGCTTGGGCCCACCGGTAATCCGGCTTTCGCCACGAGTGGCTCGGTGGGCTGAAGCCCACCCTACGGGTAGGTCTTATGCCGCACACTCTTTGCGCGCATTCAGCGAAAGCTGCACGCGCCCGTTCTCGACGCGTGCCTCGTGGCGATGGGCGCAGCCGACGTCCGGCGCCAAGGCCTCGCCGCTGGCCAGATCGATCTGCCAGTTGTGCAACGGGCAGGCGACCTGCTTGCCGTAGACGATCCCCTGCGACAGCGGGCCGCCCTTGTGTGGGCAATGGTCGTCGAGGGCGAAGACCTGATCGTCGGAGGTGCGGAAGATCGCGATATCGCCCTTGGGGCCGGCGATGATGCGCGAGCCGAGCGGGTTGATTTCATCCAGTGCGCAGATATCGAGCCAGTTCATGCGGTGTCTCTCCAGATCAGGTTCTCAGGCGTTTTCCAGCTGCTTGACGGCGATGCGGTCGAATTCCTTCTTCAGCTGCGGCTTGGAGAGCTGCTCCTGCCACGGGTCTTGCTCGAAGGAAAGCGAGAACAGCAACCGCTGGTGCAGCGCCTTGCGTCGCTCGGCGTCGTCCAGCACGGCCTTCTTGATGTGGTCCATGCCGACGCGCTGCATGTAGTGCACGGTGCGCTCGAGGTAGAAGGCTTCCTCGCGGTAGAGCTGCAGGAACGCCAGGCTGTACTCCATGACCTCCTCGGCGCTCTTCACCTTGACGAAGAACTCGCCGGCCTCGGTCTTGATGCCGCCGTTGCCGCCGATGTACAGCTCCCAGCCGGAGTCCACGCCGATGATGCCGACGTCCTTGATGCCGGATTCGGCGCAGTTGCGCGGGCAGCCGGAGACGGCCAGCTTGACCTTGTGTGGCGACCACATGTTGAACAGGGCGTGTTCCAGGTCGATGCCCATCTGCGTCGAGTTCTGCGTGCCGAAGCGGCAGAACTCGCTGCCGACACAGGTCTTCACGGTGCGGATGGATTTGCCGTAGGCGTGACCGGAGGGCATATCCAGGTCTTTCCAGACACCCGGCAGGTCTTCTTTCCTGATACCCAGCAGGTCGATGCGCTGGCCGCCGGTGACCTTGACCATCGGCACCTGATATTTGTCCGCCACATCGGCGATGCGCCGCAGCTCGGCGGCATTGGTGACGCCGCCCCACATCCGCGGGATGACCGAGTAGGTGCCGTCCTTCTGGATGTTGGCGTGGGCGCGCTCGTTGATGAAGCGCGATTGCGGGTCGTCCTTGGCTTCGCCTGGCCAGGTGGAGATCAGGTAGTAGTTCAGCGCCGGACGGCAGGTGGCGCAGCCGTTCGGCGTGCGCCATTCCATGAAGGCCATGGCCGCTGGAATGCTCGTCAGGTGGTGCTCGCGAATGGCCTTGCGCACCTGACCGTGGTTGAGGTCGCTGCAGCCGCAGATGGCTTTTTCGCTCTTCGGCTTGACGTCGGCGGCGCCGCCCACGGTGTTGATCAGAATCTGCTCGACCAGGCCGGCACAGGAGCCGCAGGAACTGGCGGCCTTGGTGTGCTTTTTCACCTCGTCCACCGAGAACAGCCCGTGTTCCTGGATCGCCTTGACGATGGTGCCCTTGCACACCCCGTTGCAGCCGCAGACCTCCATGTCGTCCGGCATCGACATGGCCTTGCTCTGGCCCTGATGGCCAGCATCGCCGATGGCGCCCTCGCCAAACATCAGGTGGTCGCGTATCTGGCCCACGTTCTGGCCCTCGCGTACCTGGCGGAAGTACCAGCCGCCATCGGCGGTGTCGCCGTACAGGCAGGCGCCGACCAGTACGTCGTCCTTGATCACCAGCTTCTTGTAGACGCCGCCGATGGGGTCGGAGAGGGTGATGGTCTCGGTGCCGTCGCCGCCGATGAAATCGCCGGCCGAGAACAGATCGATGCCGGTGACCTTGAGCTTGGTCGAGGTAACCGAACCCAGGTAGCGGGAGAAGCCAAGCATGGCCAGGTGGTTGGCGCAGACCTTGGCTTGTTCGAACAGCGGCGCGACCAGGCCATAGGCCGTGCCGCGATGGTTGGCGCATTCGCCGACGGCATAGATGCGTGGGTCATAGGTCTGCAGGGTGTCGTTGACCAGGATGCCGCGGTTGCAAGGGATACCGGCCTGTTCGGCCAGTTCGCTGTTGGGTCGGATGCCCGCGGCCATCACCACCAGATCGGCGGGGATCACGTCGCCGTCCTTGAACTTGACCGCGCAGACCCGGCCTTCGCCGTTGTCGAGCAGTTCGGCGGTGTGCTTGGGCAGGAGAAACTTCAGGCCGCGGCTTTCCAGCGCGCTCTGCAGCAGGGTGCCGGCGGTCTTGTCCAGCTGGCGCTCCATCAGCCAGTCGCCGATGTGCACCACGGTGACGTCCATGCCGCGCAGCTTGAGGCCGTTGGCCGCCTCCAGGCCGAGCAGCCCGCCACCGATGACCACCGCATGTTTGTGAGTCTTGGCGGTTTCCATCATCACCTGGGTGTCGGCGATGTCGCGGTAGCCGATCACGCCCTGCAGGTCCTTTCCGGGAATCGGCAGGATGAACGGATTGGAGCCGGTGGCTATGAGCAGGCGGTCGTATTCGGCCTCGCTGCCGTCATCGGCGATGACCCGGCGTTTGACCCGGTCGATCCTCACCACCTTGCGGTTGAGCATGAGGTGGATGTCATTCTCGGCGTACCAGTTGAGGTCGTTGAGCACGATCTCTTCGAACTGCTGCTCGCCGGCCAGCACGGGGGAGAGCAGGATGCGGTTGTAGTTGGGATGCGGCTCGGCGCCGAACACCGTGATGTCGTAGAGCTCGTTGGTGAGCTTGAGCAGTTCCTCAAGGGTCCGCACGCCGGCCATGCCGTTGCCGATCATCACCAGTTTGAGTTTTTTCATGCCCGTTCTCCGTGCCAGTCGATGTATGCCGTCCGGCCTGCTCAAAATTTTCAACAACAAAAAAAGGCGTCCCACCGGTTACCCAGTGAGGACGCCTTTGTCCGTGTCCCGCTCTATCGGGAGACCTGCCGCTCCACGTTGAGGGTCAGGTCGTAATGATTCTTCGAGGTTCTGCTTTGCAGAGGTTGTGCCAACTTGCAAATACACCAATTTTCAAGGGCTTGAGCGGTTGATGGGGCGTTGGCCGGGGAGCATCGTTGCACTGATATGCAGCGGCTTGCGCCCTGATGGTGCGAAGCACCCTGGAGGCGACTCCAAAAACGCCGTTGACAGGCCGTGGCCGGCTTTCTAAAGTTTCGCCCATGCGCCGATTTAGTCAGCTACTTGCGGGGCGCCTGGAGCCGATGGCTTCGAAATACCGCTAAAGCGCTGGTTCCGGTGTCGCCTCCCACCGCTGCCCAGCGGAATCCTCGAGGCGGAAGTTGAATTGATGAACGCAAAGCACGCCCAGTTGCGCCTGGCCCCGATCACCAGCGGCCTGCACCCCAGCAATCCGAAAATCCTTCTTGGTGGTACTCACCAACCGTCCCTGTTGCGCTACCTCGAAGGGTGGCCGCGACGCCATCGCAAATCCCGCGCCCTGCTTATCCAGTTCGCCACGGCCGACGAGTCGCTGGCACGTTTCGCCACCGACAGCTTCGATCTGGCCGTCATTCAGGCACCGACCGCTGAGCGCCTGGAAGAATGCGTGCGCGAGCTGACCCGGGTGGCGCGCCAGGGGCTGATTACCCGTCGCTGAGCGTCACGCACCTTTTATCAGCAGCACGATCAGTAGCAGGTTGAGCAGCAGCGACAGCAGTGCCATGCCGCGCCAGACCTTCAGCGGCTCGCGTTCGAGCAGCGGGCGTGGTCGAAGACTGGCGCTGCGCTGCTCGCCCTGTTCCAGCTCAAGCAGCCATTGCTCGGCGGTTTCGAAGCGCTGCCGTGGATCGACCGCAACCGCGCGGCCAAGACTTTCCTCCAGCCAGGTCGGCACGTCCGGGCGATAGCGGCTGGCCGGTGTCGGATTGCCGAAACGCGGACGCTGGAAGGCTTCGATCTCGCCGTACGGGTAGTGCCCAGTCAGCAGGTAATAGAGCGTCACGCCGGTCGCATAGAGATCCTGTGCTGCGCTGGGTTCTGCGCCCGTGAAAGCCTCCGGGGCAATGAAACTTGGGGTGCCGGGCAGGTGATTGGGCAGGTCGCGAGACAGCCCGGGACAAAACGCCAGGCCGAAATCCAGGATACGCAGCTCGCCGTCCTCACCCAGCAGCAGGTTTTCCGGCTTGATGTCACGGTGCAGGATGTTGCGCCGATGCAGCATGCCCACTGCGCGGATCAGCCGGGACGCGACCTGTAGCAGATCGGCCAGTGGCAGCGGGCCGTCTCGTTCGAAGCGTTGCGCCAGGGTCGTCCCGCTGTATTCGCGCTGCACGTAATAGAGGTGTTGGCGTTCTGGCAGCGGATGCAGTTCGGCGAAGTTGCGTCCGGCGACCCGGCGCATGAACCACTCTTCCTGCAGCAACGCCGGCCCGGCGTCCGCCTCGTCCTGTCGGCTGGGTGGCAGCGTCTTCAACAGCCACGGCTGGCCCTGGCCATCCAGCACCCGGTAGATCAGCGACTGCCGCGACTCGTGCAGCAGTGCATTCACCTGCCAGCCCTCGAACAGCTGGCCGGGGCGCAGCTTCGGCGGTAACGGCCAATGATCGAGCTGGGCGAGGGCGTCGGCCAGCACCGCTTCGGGCAGCGCTTCGACGCGCAGTAGCAATGCACTGGCGTTGTCCTGGCTGCCGCTCTGGTGCGCCAGATTGACCAGCGCCCGTGCTGCGGCGCCGAGGTCAGGCTGATCGTGCAGGATATGCGCGATGTCGCGCTCGGGGACGCACGACCAGACGCCATCGCTCAGCAGCAGGTAGCTATCGCCTTCCTGCAGCTCGCCGTCGAGGTAGTCCACCACCAGATGCTGATCCAGGCCCATGGCGCGTTTGAGCACATGTTGCATGCCCGACTGCTCCCAGACATGGTCTTCGCTGAGCCGCTCAAGCTGAATGCCGTTCCAGCGATAGGCGCGGCAGTCACCAACATGGGCCAGGGTGAAGCGGCGACCGCGCAGCACCAGCGCGGTGAGGGTGGTCAACAGCGGCTGGCTACCACCGTTGGCCTGCAGCCAGCGGTTGTGCGCCACCAGCACGCGGTCAAGTGATTGCGCGACGGCCCAGGTCTCCGGCGTCGCGTAATAGTCGAAGGCCAGCGCCTGCAAGGTCGCGCGGGCCGCCAGCCCGCCATCGGCGCACTGGCTGACGCCATCGGCCAGGGCGAACAGATAGCCCTTGCCAGTCGCCAGCCCAGGCGCCGGGGTGACGATGCGTATCGCATCCTGGTTTTCCGGGCGCGGTCCGGCGGCGCTGGCCTCGCCATAGCTCAATCGCAGGGGCATGGTCGCTCTCGAATGATTGCGTACTGCAGCAGAGCAATATTCGCGCCCTGCAGGATCTGCGTGGGCATCACACCCGCGCCGCGGTCACTGCCGCCGAACCCCAGGTGGTGCGCCAGCGACGCTTGACGCCATGCAGGCCGAACCAGGCGAGCACACCGAGACTGGCGAACAGCCAGAGGCCGAGCTGGTAATCGCCGGTGGACTGCTTGACCGCGCCCAGCCCGGCGGTGAGCAGGAAGCCACCGATACCGCCGGCCATGCCGACCAGCCCGGTCATCACGCCGATTTCCTTGTTGAAACGCTGCGGCACCAGCTGGAACACCGCTCCATTGCCGGCACCGAGGCTGAGCATGGCGACCACGAACAGTGCCAGCGCAGCCGTGGAACTGGGCAGGTTGAAGCCAACCGCGGCGATACAGATGGCAGCGACCGTGTACATCACCAGCAGCGCGCGAATGCCGCCGATGCGGTCGGCCAGGGCGCCGCCGAGTGGACGCAGCAGGCTGCCGGCGAACACGCAGGCGGCGGTGTAATAGCCGGCCTTGACCGGGTCGAAGGCGTACTGGTCGTGGAAATAGCCGGGCAGGGTGCTGGCCAGGCCGAGGAAGCCGCCGAAGGTCACGCTGTAGAAGAACATGAACCACCAGCTGTCGCGGTCGCCCAGTGCCTTCATGTAGTCGGCCAGCGACTTCGGCGCCGGGCGGTTGGGCGCGTTCTTCGCCACGCTGGCGAAGATGATGAGGGTGAGCACCAGCGGGATCAATGCCAGGCCGAATACGTTGTTCCAGCCGAAAATCGCCGCCAGCACCGGCGCGAACAGCGCCGCCAGCACGGTGCCGGAGTTGCCCGCGCCGGCGATGCCCATGGCCTTGCCCTGATGCTCCGCCGGATACCACTGAGAGGCCAGCGGCAGCGCCACGGCGAAGGACGCGCCGGCCATGCCGAGGAACAGGCCGAGCAGCAGCGCCTGCTCGTAGCTGTGGATGCCATGCAGCCAGGCGACGAACAGCGCGACGATGACGACGCTCTGGCCGAATAAGCCTGCAGTTTTCGGCGAGGTGCGATCGGCGAGGATGCCCAGCACCAGGCGCAGCACAGCGCCTGCGAGAATTGGCGTGGCAACCATGAAGGCGCGTTGCTGGGTGGTCAGGCCCAGATCGGCGGCAATCTGCACACCCAGCGGACCGAGCACGTACCACACCATGAAACTAAGGTCGAAGTAGAGGAAGGAGGCGAACAGGGTCGGCGTGTGGCCGGCTTTCCAGAAACTCGTGCTCATTGGATTGGCTCCAGGGCTTTCGTGGCGCGGCGTTGGCCGCTACTAGGGGCTGCTCGATCCGCCCCATCTTCGAGGCGGAAAACAAAAAGGCGCCGCAGCACGCCTGCCGGAGCAGGAATGATGCGACGCCTTTGTCGTGTGCGCAGACCGCCGTTGGCCTGCCTGAAACGGAACTAGCATCTAGCGTGCCAGCCTGCGGAAGCCGCCAGTTTCGTGCGTTCGCCGTGGTTAACAGGAACTTCGCGGCGGCAAAGCGCACAGATAGCGCGCAACGGCGCGCCAAATCAGGGCAAAGGCATCTCGCAAAACCCAGGCGTGCTTGCTGTTAGTCTTGATCGGCTTTTGCCAAGGAGCGACCAATGCCCCTGATTGCGACCCTGACTCTTAATCCGGCGATGGATCTTTCCGTTAGCACCCAGCGGGTGATCAGTACCGAAAAGCTGCGGTGTTCGCTGTCGCGTCACGATCCGGGTGGCGGCGGGATCAACGTGGCACGGGTAGTAAAGGCGCTCGGCGGCAGGGCGGTGGCCATCTATCCGGCTGGAGGGCCGTTCGGCGAGCTGTTGCAGCGCTCGCTAGACGAGCTGGGCCTGGTGCATCGCGCGGTATCCATCGCCGGCGATACCCGCGAGAGCTTCACTGTCGATGAACTGGGCTCAGGCCTGCAGTACCGTTTCGTGTTGCCGGGTCCGACGCTTTCCGCGCAGGAGCTTCAGCGTTGCCTCGATAGCCTGGCAGCCCTGCAGCCCGCGCCGGCGTATGTGGTGCTGAGCGGCAGCTTTCCTCCTGGCGTAGGCCTGGGTTTCTACGATGAGCTGCTGGCATTGACGCGCGGCATCGGTGCCCGGCTGGTCGTTGATCTGTCCGGTGAGCCGTTACGCCACGCCGCCCGGCAGGGCGGTGCGTATCTGATGAAGCCGAGCCTCGACGAGCTTTCCAGCATGATGGGCTACCGCGTCTCCAGCGAAGCCGAGCAGGAAGAAGCGCTGCGCCGCCTGATCGCTCAGGGCTGCGCCGAAGTGGTCGTGTTGTCGCTGGGAGCCCAGGGTGCGTTGTACGCCTGTGGCGATGAGCAGCAACGCCTGCCCTCGGCGGACGTCCCGGTGGTCAGCGCAGTGGGGGCGGGTGACAGCATGCTCGGCGCCATGGTGCTGGCGCTGGCCGAGGCACGCTCGCTACAGGATGCAGTGCGCCGGGGCATTGCCGCAGGTGCCGCGACGGTGATGCGTCCGGGCACCGAGCTGTGTCATCGCGAGGATGTCCAGCGGTTGCTGCAATCTGTGGCAGACGCCCCTAGTCGATCCGGTTGACCCGCGGAAACTTGCCGGCGAACGCCTCGGGCATAGCGACGACGCGGCTTTGGGCGTAGTCGTAGAAGACGAAACCGGATTTGGCCATGGCGATCAGTGTGCCGTCGGCAGGGCGGGTGATGCGGAAGATGATATCGCCGCCGTACTTGTTGAAATCCATCACGCCGACCTCGAACAGCAGCGCATCACGGGCATGGGCTTCGGCTTTGTAGGTCGTGGCAAGGTCGGTCACGATGATCCCGGCACCGTCCTGGCGGGTTTCGGCTACCCCGTAGGCAAACAGGAAGCGTGCGCGCGCCTCGGAAATCATCGAGATCATCGAATCGTTGGCCAAATGGTTGCCGGCGTTGATGTCGGTGATTCGCACGGTGAGCTGGGTGGAAAAGCAGTACTGGTCTTCCGGGAAATGCAGGGTAAGGCGCGCCATGGGTCGCTCGGTAATCGGTCGAAGGCGCGCATTCTAGCGCTGTGTCATTCGTCGGGGTTAGATGCGCGCCCACTGGAGGCCCTACGGTGTAGCGGGCACCTGCACGTAGCCATGCGTTGGCGGCCACAAATGGAGCGGAGACTGACTCCGCAACCTCGATCCGTCAGCCCGCTCGATGCAAGCCATGCTGCGCTTGCGCTCCATTGTCCTGCAGACGCTGCTGGATCGAATCCAGGCGCGCGTCGATGAAAGGGGTTACCAGGGCAAAACACTCGGGTGGGCTCAGCCTCGGTTGGGCGGCATGGATAACACTGCGCTCCAGCTTGCCGACCATTCGCATCAGTTCCAGATCAGTATGTTTTCCGATTCGTCGACAGAGCGACTTCAAGCGAATCTGCAGGGTTGGCGTGCAACCGCCCTGACTCGAGGCGACGACGCTGAGGCCGCGCAGGCGTGCCACGTCTTCCAGTTCGCGGCAGGCACGAGCGGTCTGGGCGGGTTCGTCGCTCGAGATCGGTGCGCGTTGTTCAAGCGCGTCGATAAGGGTTTCGATCAGGGCGCAGTGCCCGTCGAAATCGGCGGGGTTGTTGCGCAGAACCAGCCAGCCTTCGGCGATCGAATATGGATCGGGCAGGGTGCTGCGCAGTTTCAGACGTTGCGTCAGGCTGGTTGCCAGCGCGCAACGCAGCGCCACCGCAGCAGGTTCACTCTGCACGCCAAGGCCACGATGCTGTTGCAGCAGGCGCAGGATATCCAGGTCTTCCTGAACCGCCAGCAGGCGCAAGTTTGTAACGCGTCGAGAGTGTTGAGCGCTGGCCATGTTGTTCAGATAGTGGCCTAGCATCAGCAATGCACAGGCGATCGCCAAGGTCGCAGTGATGGTCATTCTGAAAATCCCTGAAGTGAGCGCCCGGTACTGCCGCGCGGGCAACAAAAAAGGCGTCCGAACCGACATGCCGGAACATGCGGAAAAGGACGCCTTCGTCTTTGCCGGACGCCTTCGTTGGGTCGGCCAGTGCAACCTAGCAAGTCGCTTGCCATCCAGCCGATTTCACTGCTTCTTCAGCTGAAATCTGCACCATTGCGGGGGGCGGCGCTGGTAGCTCTGTCGCGGTCTATGTTGAGGGGTCGCGACATGCGCGCGCCGGTGGTGCGCTTGCCCGGTCAGCGCACTGCCGGCGTGCAGGGTTACTGCCCTAGCAGCTCGTTCATGGCGATGATCTGCTCGGCGACCTGGATCAGCTTTTGCTGGCGGCTCATCGCCTGACGGCGCATCAGCGTATAGGCCTCTTCTTCCTTGCAGTCGCGCATCTTCATCAGCATGCCCTTGGCCAGCTCGATGCGCTTTCGTTCGGCAAGTTGCTGCTCGCGGGCCTGCAATTGCGATCGAATCGCTTGGTCGGTTTCGAAGCGGGCCATGGCCACATCAAGGATTGGCTTGAGCCGCTGAGCCTGGATGCCTTCGACGATATAGGCGCTGACACCGGCGCGGATCGCCTGGCGCATGGCGCCGGGGTCGCTGTCGTCGGTGAACATGACGATGGGCCGCGGCTGGTCGCGGCTCACCAGTACCACCTGTTCGAGTACGTCGCGGCCGGGTGAGTCGGTGTCGATCAGCACCACATCCGGGCGGATCGCCTCGACCCGTTCGGGCAGGTCGATGGTCAGGCCGGATTCATCGATGACTTCGAAGCCGGCCTCGATCAGCGCGCTTTTCAGGCGTCCGATCTTTCGTGGGGTGTCGTCGATCAGCAGGATGCGTAACATGCCGGCCCCCTCGTCAAAGTGCGGTCGCCACGGCGCGGTCGGCCATGGCGTGCAGCGGGAAGCTGCGGGCGTAGGCTGCCGGATCGCTGCCGTCCCAGGTCTTGCCATCCATCAGCGTTGCGCTGCGCATGGGCGACTCCGGCACGGTTATGCCCAGCGCTCCGGCAGCCTGTCGATAGATATCGGTCTGCTGTACCTGGCTCGCGACCAGCTGATAATCCGGGTCCTGGCGCAACAGGCCCCAGCGTCGCAACTGGGTCATGAACCAGAGCCCGTCGGACAGGTAGGGCATGTTAGCCGCGCCATCGGCAAAGAAGCGCAGCGGGTGTTCGTCATTCCAGGCGTGGCCCAGCCCATCCTGGTACGAGCCGAGAAAGCGTGACTCGATGGCAGCCAGCGGCGCGTTGACGTATTCGCTCCCGGCAATCAGCTGTGCGGTACTGCGGCGATTTTCCTGGCTCTGGTCGATGAAGCGGCTCGCTTCGAGCACCGCCATCACCAGTGCGCGTGCGGTGTTGGGGTATTGCTCGACGAATTCGCGGGTGCAGCCGAGTACTTTTTCCGGGTGATTCGGCCAGATCGACTGGCTGGTTGCCAGGGTGAAGCCGACACCTTCTGCTATTGCTTGCGCCCCCCAGGGCTCACCCGCGCAAAAGCCGTCGATGCGTCCGGCTTGGAGATGCGCCACCATCTGCGACGGTGGCAGCACCAGCGTTCGCACATCCTGCAGCGGGTGGATGCCATTGGCCGCCAGCCAGTAGTAGAGCCACAGTGCATGGGTGCCGGTCGGGAACGTATGCGCGAGCGTCAGGCGTGCACCGCTTTGGCGCACACTATTGCGCAATGCCTCGGGATCGGTCACGCCGGCGGCCTTCAGCGATGTCGAAAGATTAATGCTCTGCCCGTTCTGAGCCAGACCCATGAGCACTGCCATATCCACCGCGGGACTGCCGCCAATGCCCAGATGCACGGCGTATATCAGTCCGTAGAGCCCATGGGCGGCGTCCAGCTCGCCTCCTGTAAGTTTGTCGCGCAGGGCCGACCAGGAGTTCTGCCGGTACAGGTTGAGCGTCAGGCCGAAGGGCTGCGCGAAGCCCTGGGTGGCGGCGACGATCAGCGAGGCGGCGTCGGTGAGGGGCAGGAAGCCGAGGTTGACCGAGCTCTTTTCCGGTGCATCGCTGCCGGCGACCCAGGCCAGTGCATCGTGGCGGTGCGGCGTGGCGGGTTCAGTCATACTGTGTTTCGCCTTTTCGATTGCGGAGCGTGCGGCACAGGTAGCAGCAAATTGTGCGACAGCTCAGGAATGGTCTGTACCAAGCCTGAAGCAAGCGATATGCCAGCGTAGAAATGGTGCACGGCGCTGTGCGAATGCACCGCGTCGACCCCTGATGGCAAGCCGTGGATCAGCGCGGATAAAGCGGCGGTAGGGCGTTCTGGTCCTGTTCGATGTTGGGAGTGATCGCCGGAGGCAGGGCTTGGATTGCCTGCCAGAGAGCCTCGCCCTGCCAACGTTGGCCGGCTTCGCTGTAAAGCGCGCCATTAAGGCCGTCCAGAGCATCGGAGAGTGGCACGAAGCGGGCGGCCATGTCGGCCAAGGTCTCCGGTTGTTGCCGCGCCCAGGCGTCCAGTGCCTGTCGAGTGGCTTGGGAGTCGTTGGCCTGGCAGGCGCGGCGCAGATCGTCGAGCAAGCTGCGCGGGGTCGGGCCGGGTTGGAGTGCCCGTTGCACCGCAGGCTGTCGGCGCGCATGCAGCCATAGCCCGAAGCCGGCGAGGGTGCTGAGGGCAAGCAGCGCAGTACTCAGTTGCCATGGCCAGAGTGCTCGCTGTTCGCTGGGTACCGACGTGACCGCGGGTTGCTCGGTGGGTGTCTGCGCGAGATTCGGATTATCGGCGACATCCAGAATGCGTTCATCCAGGGCAGTGCGCTCCAGCCGGTCTTCCACGGTATTCCACCAGACCACCTCAAGCGCGGGCAGCTGTATCGCCCCACTGCGGGTTGGAATCAACGCCTCACGCTGCTCGCGGCTACCGACCAAGCCAACGCCGCTGACTTCGTTTGCCAGGCTCGGCTGATCCGGGTAGCGCCGTAACTCGGCGCTTTGCGCAGAACCGATGGCAGGCAGCTGCGTGCTGGTCAGGCCCTCGGCCTTGAGCAGCAGGCTGCGGGTAAGCGACTCGCCAGTCTGCGCCTGGTCCGGCTCCGGGCTCCACGCCTCAACCAGCGTCAGGCTTCGCGCTGGTAGCCAGGGCGCATCGGCAGGATAGTCCGCCGGCTTGGCTTTGACCGTCAGTGGAATGCTTGGCGAGCGTACCTGGGTCGAGCGCCCCGAACGCGAGCCGAACAGTGAGTTGCTGCCGTTGGTTACAGTGGTCGCGCTGAACAGCTGGGCGGGTATGGTCAGTTCGCCGGATTTCTGCGGAAACAGGGCATAGCGCACTTCGATGACGCCATGGCGTATGCCGTTGATGGTTTTCTCGTAGGTGCGTGACTCGCCGAGGCGCTCTACCAGGGCTTCGGGCATTTGCAAGGGTGACAGGGTGCTGTCGTCGTACAGTGAAACCGAATGAAAGATGCGCAGCGTAAGGATCACCTGCGCTTGCACGTAGACGCTTTCCTGATCGACGCTGGCGTCGATGAAGATCGGCGCCAGTTGATCGCCTTCGCTGCTTTTCAACGATTCCTGTACCAGCAGTGTGATCGGCTCGCTGCGCCACTCGCCCAGTTGCAACGGTGGGATCACGACATAGCCGGTTTGCCGCGGTCGCATCGTGATCAGCCAGCGCGTGATCGCACGGGCTTCACCATTGCTACTGGAGAGTTGATTGACCTGGCGGGTATCGAAGACTTCGAACAGCTCATCCAGTGGCTCAAGATCGGGTTTGCCGAAAACCGCACTGCCCTGGCTTTCCAGACTCAGCTCGAAGGTTTCGTCGATGCTCAGCTGGGTTCGGTCCACGCGGGCGAACAGGCCAACGGCAGCCGCCTGGCTGGCCACCAGGCTAAGCAGAAGAAAAGCCATCAGGCGCATCATCGATTGGTTTCCTGGTGCTTGCGTTGTTCGTAAAGGAATTTTCGTCTTAGCAGCTCGCCGGGATCGTCCGGGATCTGGCGCAACCATTGCTCCATCGCCTGTTGTCGCTCCTGGTCGGGGAGCGCCTCGTGTTGCGCCTGGGCTGTGGAGGCATCCATTTCGTCCGACTCTTTCGCTGCTTCGGTTGTTGAGGGCTGCGCGGCGCCACTGGCTTCGCTGTCCGGCTCGCCTTGGGTGTCGCCAGGCGAAGGAGTACTTGCGGAGCCCGGTTCTTGCGAGGGTGATTGCTGTGGCTGGGACGCTTCGGCCTGTTCGTCCTGCTGATTCTGGTCCTGCTCAGCCTCAGGCTGTTGTTCCTTGCGACTGCGCAGCAGTTCTTCGATAAGGGTCTTGTTGTGTTGCGCCGCTTGCAGGTCGGGTTGCAGTTCCAGTGCCTGATCGTAGGCCTCGATGGCTGCTTCGAACGCCTCGCCACGGGCCAGGGCGTTGCCGCGATTGTAATGATCGGCGGCGCTATCGCCTTCGGCGAACAACTCTGCGGCGCCGGTATAGTCGCCTGCCTGATAGCGGGCTGTGGCCTGCCAGCGACGGTCGACAAAACGCTCGGCGGCCTTTGCCGGCTGCTCCGCTTCGAGCAGTCGCTGGCCCTGCTGGTCGCGACGCAGCCAGAGGTCATCAATTTCGAAAGCGTTGGCAGGTTGCGGCTGCAACAGGAGCAATGGCAGGCAGAACAGCCAGCCGCGCCTGCCGGCCAAGGCGGCAAGCATGAGCAGAGGCAGCAGCAACCAGTGACCCTGGTCCAGCCACGCCTCCAGGCGAGTGACCTCATCGTCGTGTTGCAGTGTACCGGCTTGATCGAACAGGCCCAGGGCTTCCAGGTCGCCGTCACCCAATCGCGCTTGCTGGTAGCGTCCGCCGAGTTCGCCAGCCAGACGTTGCAGCCTGGCATTGTCCAGACGCGGGATGAGGATCGCGCCCTGGGCATCCTTGAGAAAGCTGCCGTTCTCACCGGCGATCGGTGCGCCTTGCTCGGTACCGATGCCAAGGATTAGCAAACGCTCACCACGCCCTTGCAGCAGGGTGGTGATGGCACCACGCTGCTGCTCATCCAGGCTGCTGCCGATCAACAGCATGCGCCCCTGGCCCAGGCCGGCCTGTTCGAGCAGCGCGAGGCCCTTGGCAACGGCGAGATCTGCGCGCTGGCCTGGCTCGGGCATCAGCGCCGGATGCAGGGCATCGAGCAGGTTGCGAGTGGTCGCCAGATCGTCGGACAGCGGCACCACGGTATGGGCGCTGCCGGCGAATACCACTACGGCGGTCTGTACATCCTGGCGACGCTCCAGCAGATCCAGCAGTTTGCGCTTGGCCTGCTCCAGGCGAGTGGGCGGTGCGTCGCTGGCGAGCATCGCAGGTGTGAGCTCCAGCAGCACCACCAAAGGATCGCTGCGTTTGATGCTGGGTTGCTCGAAACGCTGCCAGCTTGGGCCCAGCAATGCGATGACTGCCAGCAGCCAGGCCAGGCCCAGGACCAACCACGGCAGCCGACTGTGGCGCAGTCGGCCTCGGGTCAGCAGGTCGGCGTGGAAGGCTTCGGGTAGCAGACGCTGCCAGCGGCCGATCTGCAGCTGTCGGTGCCACAGCCGCCACAGCAACCAGATGAGCGGTGGCAGGATGATCAGCCAGTAGGGCCGCAGCAGGTGGGGCAGTAGTTCGCTCATCGGCGCTGCTCCCTTCGCCATGCCAGGCGTTGCAGCTGTGCACTCCACAGACTGGCAGCGACCATCAACAGGCTGATCAGCAAAGCAGCCGATAGCGGCCATAGGTAAAGCGCTTCGGCCAGACGTGCCTGGGTTGGCTGCTGGGCTGCCGGCTCGAGACGATCCAGCGTATCGCCAATGGCCTTCAGCTCAGCGCTTGAGGCGGCCCGGAAATACTCGCCGCCGGTCTGCTCGGAGATGGCGCGAAGGGTGGGTTCGTCCAGATCCAGGCCGGGATTGAAGCCGAAGCGGCTGAGCACACCACCTTCTTCCGGCACGGCGCCGATGCCGATGGTATGGATGCGCACACCTTCTTCGGCTGCCAGCGATGCGGCGAGCAGCGGGTCGATCTCGCCGCCGTTGCTGGCGCCGTCTGTGATCAGTACCAGCACGCGACTGTTTGCCGGGCGATCCCTGAGTCGTTTCACGGACAGGCCGATGGCATCGCCGATGGCGGTATTGCTGCCGGCGATGCCGACGCGCGCCTCATCCAGCCAGACACGTACGGTGCGGCGGTCGAAGGTCAGCGGCGCCTGCAGATAAGCCTTGCTGCCGAAAAGGATCAGTCCAACGCGGTCGCCATGACGTTGCTCGATGAAGTCGCCGAGCAGCACCTTGACCAGTTCCAACCGTGTCAGCTCCTCGTTTTGCCATTGCATATCTGGGTAATCCATCGACCCGGATACATCCACAGCCAGCAGCAGATCGCGGCCACTGGTAGGCAGCGGCAGCGGCTCGCCGAGCCATTGTGGTCGGGCGGCAGCAAACAGCAGCAATAGCCAGATCGTGAGGTAGGGCAATTGCTGGCGCCAGGCGGGCAGGGCGACGCGGGCGCGGCGCCCGGAGAGCTGCTGCAACTCGTCTAGGAAACTGACCTTCAAGGCGGCTTCACCGCTATCGGCGGGGGGCAGCAGCGCGCGTAGCACCCAGGGCAGCGGCAGCAACAGGAAGACCCAGGGCCAGGCCAGTTCAAACATGTTTGCGAATCCAGATGTCGACGGATTGTTCGAGGCCGTCGATGGCCTTGTCGTCGAGGCGGCACTCGGCCCGATAGGCGCCTTCGACCAGGATCATCCAGCGCGTCAGCCCGGCGGCCGGGCAACGGTTGTCGAGAAAGGCCAGCCACGCGCGCCCGCTGAGGGTGTGCGGATGATCGTTGGGGTAACGAATGCGGCAGAGTCGCTTGAGCAGTCCGTTGAGCTGCTGCAGCCACTGGCTGGCCGGTTGCCCGCCGTAGGGTTTGCTCAACCGCGACAACTCGATGAGCGCCTCTTGGCGCTGAGGTTCCAGCGGCGGCTCGGGTTGAACACGAGGTTCGCGCTTGAGCAGCCGATGGCGAAGACGCCAGAGCAGTGCAGGAACGATCACGAACAGTAGCCCCAGCAGCCACCAGCCAGGCGCTGGAGGCCACCAAACGATGGGTTCTGGGCTGATCAGCGGCGCAAGTTGATCGAGCGGATTCATGGCCGTGCGCTCGGGTGGCGGACGCTCAGGTGCTCGCGCAGTTGCTCGATCAGGTCGTGCTGGGTATCGAGCGGCATCAGCGGTACCCGCAGGCGATCGGCCAGTCGTTGCCAACGGCCACTGCGCGCCTCGCCCAGTTCGCGGTAGCGCTGACGCAGATCCGCATCGTGGGTATCCAGTTCCAGCCGCGCATTACCTTCGCTGAAGCGCAGCAGGCCGGCGGCAGGCAAGGCGCGATCAAGCGGGTCGAACAGCGGCAGCAACAGCAGGTCGACATGCCGCGCGAGCAGGCTGAGCTGCTGTTCTGCCGCGTCTGTCAGGGTTCGCTCGTCGCAGAGGATTACCGACAGGCTGCCCGGGCGCAGCACTTCGCGAGCCCGGCGCAAGGCCATGCTGAAGGCTTCCGGGTCGAGTCGGCTGTCCGGTTGCAGGTGATTATTGGCTCGGGTGACGCGATCGAGCAGCTGCAACAGGCTCTGTTTGCTGCGCCGCGGCTTGATCTCCTGTTGCTCGCTACCGAACACCAAGCCGCCGACTCGATCATTGTGGCTAAGTGCTGCCCAGCCGATCAGGCTTGCCGCATGAGCCGCCAACACTGACTTGAAAAGGCGGCCGCTGCCGAAGAATAACCGTGGACTCTGCTCGACGACGATATAGATCGGCCGCTCACGCTCTTCGTGGAAGAGCTTGGTATGCGGCTCCTGGGTGCGCGCAGTGACGCGCCAATCGATTGTGCGGACATCATCGCCGGGCTGATAGATGCGTACCTGGTCGAAATCCACGCCACGCCCGCGCAGCTTGGAATGATGCAGGCCCACCAGGGGGCTACGTCGGTGTGGCGTAGAGAACAGCGGTACTTCACGAACGCGATGGCGCATATCGATGAGCTCGGCAAGGCTCACACGGATACCGGAGTCCTTCTCGCTCGGCTGCCCGGTGGTGGAACCCTGCGGTTGCATCAGGCCACCGCGACCACATCGAGAATGCGCTGGATGACACGATCCTGATCGATTCCGGCGGCTTCTGCCTCGAAAGAGAGAATCAGGCGGTGACGCAGTACGTCGAAGAGCATTGCCTGAATGTCTTCAGGGCTGACGAAATCTCGCCCGGCCAGCCACGCATGGGCACGGGCGCAGCGATCCAGCGAGATGGAGCCGCGCGGACTTGCGCCATAGGCGATCCATTCGGCCAGCTCGGTATCGAATTTCGCCGGGGTGCGAGTGGCCATTACCAGCTGCACAAGGTATTCCTCCACCGCATCGGCCATGTACAGGCCGAGGATGTCCTTTCTTGCGGCGAAGATCGCCTGCTGGCTGACCCGATGCTCCGGTGCCGCCTCGCCATTGATCGCCTCGCCACGGGCCTGCTGGAGGATGCGGCGCTCGACCGAGGCGTCAGGAAAACCGATCTTCACGTGCAGCAGGAAGCGGTCGAGCTGCGCCTCGGGTAGCGGGTAGGTGCCTTCCTGTTCGATCGGGTTTTGCGTCGCCATCACCAGGAACAGCGGCGGCAGATCGTAGGTGCTGCGTCCGACGCTGACCTGTCGCTCGGCCATCGCTTCGAGCAGCGCCGATTGCACCTTGGCCGGCGCTCGGTTGATTTCGTCAGCAAGCACCAGGTTATGGAAGATAGGCCCCTGCTGAAAAACGAAGCTGCCGGTTTCCGGGCGATAGATTTCAGTGCCGGTGATGTCCGCAGGCAATAGATCGGGAGTGAACTGGATACGATGGAACTCCGCCTCCAGACCCTCGGCGAGTTCCTTGATGGCCCGGGTCTTGGCCAGACCCGGAGCGCCTTCGACGAGCATGTGGCCGTCGGCGAGCAAGGCAATCAGCAGGCGCTCGATCAGCCGTTCCTGGCCTAGAATCTGGGTGGACAGGAACTGTCGCAGCGCGAGTATCGATTCACGGTGATCCATCGTTTCAAGTCTTCCAGGTGGGCGGCAAATCGGCAGCCACGGCTGTCCGGGCCGCTGCCTGCTATCGGCTGCTACAGACAGTCGCAGGTGGCTGTAGGAGAAGCGCCACTTTACTGCATTAACCCTCAACTAGACTAACCTTGAACCTTCGTCCTGTGCCGTCAGTCACTACCGACGAGCCTTTCCCCAGCAAGCCAAGCGGAGCCATACATGGCGTTCTTTTCAGCGGCCAGCAAAGCCGACTTTCAGCAGCAACTGCAGACAGCATTAGCGCAACACGTAGACACGAAAATCCTGCCGCAACTGAGCCTGTTTGCCGAACAGTTCTTCGGCATCGTCGCGCTGCCCGAGCTCACCGAGCGGCGCATGAGCGATCTGGTCGGTTCGACGCTGGCCAGCTGGCGCCTGCTCGAGCGCTTCGACCCCGCCACACCTGAAGTGCAGGTGTTCAACCCCGATTTCGAGAAGCATGGCTGGCAGTCGACCCACAGCGTGGTCGAGGTGTTGCACCCGGACATGCCGTTTCTTGTCGACTCGGTGCGTATGGAGCTGACCCGTCGTGGCTACAGCATCCACACCCTGCAGACCAGCGTGCTGCAGGTTCGCCGCGCCGCCGACGGCACCCTGCTCGAGCTGTTACCGAAGGATCAGCGTGCCTCTGACAGTCACGCAGAATCATTGATCTTCGTAGAAATCGACCGCTGCGCCAGCCCATCGGCGTTGCGCGAACTCGAACAGTCTTTGCTGGGTGTGCTGGCTGATGTGCGGCAGGTGGTGGGCGATTTCGCCGCCATGAAAGGTAAAGCAGTTGAGCTGCAAGGACGGCTGGAGCAGGTCAATCTGCGCATCGATGGCGATGAGCTGGACGAGATCCGTGACTTCATGCGCTGGTTGGCAGACGACCACTTCACCTTCCTCGGTTACGAGGAATTCTCCGTGCAGGAGCAGGCCGACGGTGGGCGTATCGTCTATGACGAAAGCTCGCTGCTGGGCCTGTCGCGCACCATGCGCACCGGACTCTCCGAAGAAGAGCAATCGCTTACCGGCCAGTCGGTCAGCTACCTGCGCGAGCCTTTGCTGTTGTCCTTTGCCAAGGCGGCCATGCCCAGCCGCGTGCATCGTCCGGCTTACCCGGACTTCGTCTCGGTGCGTGAATTCGATGACGAGGGGCGGGTGGTTCGCGAGTGCCGCTTCCTCGGTTTGTTCACTTCGTCTGTCTACACCCAAAGCGTGCGGCGTATTCCGTTCATTCGCCGCAAGGTCGAGACGGTCGTGCAGCGCGCCAATTTCGGCAGCTCAGCGCACTTGGCCAAGGAGTTGGTGCAGGTCCTCGAAGTGCTGCCGCGTGACGAGCTGTTCCAGGCGCCGATTGACGAGTTGTTCGAAAATGCCATCGCCATCGTGCAGATCCAGGAGCGCAATCGACTGCGGTTGTTCCTGCGTTTCGACCCCTATCGACGTTTCTGTTACTGCCTGGTGTACGTGCCGCGTGACAGCTATTCCACCGAGACACGGCTGAAGATCCAGCAGGTTCTGCAGGAGCGCCTCGAGGCCAGTGATTGCGAGTTTTCCACCTACTTCTCCGAATCGGTGCTGACGCGAGTGCAGTTCATCCTGCGCCTTGATCCCAACAGGGCGTTGCAGGTCGATACGGCGCGTCTGGAGCAGGAAGTGCTGCAGGCCTGCCGCACCTGGCAGGACGATTACCTGAGTTTGGTGGTCGAGCGTTTTGGCGAGGCCAAGGGCACACATTTGCTTGGCGAGTTCCCGAAAGGCTTCCCAGCCGGTTATCGCGAGCGCTTCTCGCCGCAATCGGCCACTGTCGACATGCAGCATGTGCTCGACCTCAGCGAGGAACGTCCGCTGGTGATGAGCTTCTATCAGCCGATCACGGCTGAAGAGAACCGCCTGCACTGCAAGCTCTATCACCTGAATACGCCGCTGCCGCTGTCGGACATCCTGCCGATCATGGAGAACCTGGGGCTACGGGTGCTCGGCGAGTTTCCGTTCCGGCTGCGCGACAGAAACGGCCGCGAGTACTGGATACACGATTTTGCCTTTACCTATGCCGAAGGTCTGGAAATCGACCTGCTCGAGATCAACGAAGCGCTGCAGGATGCGTTCATCCATATCTATGGAGGCCATGCCGAGAACGACGGATTCAACCGGCTGGTGCTGACCGCGGGGCTGGCCTGGCGTGAAGTGGCCCTGCTACGCGCCTATGCGCGCTATCTCAAACAGATCCGCATGGGCTTCGACCTTGGCTACATTGCCAGCGCGCTGCTCAACCACACGGACATCGCCCGTGAGCTGGTGCGGCTATTCAAGATGCGCTTTTACCTCGCGCGCAAGCTCGGTGACGAGGATCTGGCCGACAAGCAACAACGGCTGGAGCAGGCGATTCTCACTGCCCTGGATGATGTGGCGGTGCTCAACGAAGACCGGATTCTACGGCGCTATCTGGCGCTGATTCAGGCGACCCTGCGTACCAACTTCTATCAGCCGGATGCCAACGGTAAACCCAAACAGTATTTCAGCTTCAAGCTCGATCCGCGCTCGATCCCGGAGATGCCACGGCCCGCGCCGATGTACGAGATCTTCGTCTATTCGCCACGGGTCGAAGGTGTGCACCTGCGCGGTGGCAAAGTGGCCCGCGGCGGATTGCGCTGGTCTGATCGCGAAGAGGACTACCGCACCGAAGTACTCGGCCTGGTCAAGGCGCAGCAAGTGAAGAATGCGGTGATCGTTCCCGGCGGCGCGAAAGGCGGCTTTGTACCGCGTCGTCTGCCTACCAGCGGTACGCGGGATGATATTCAGGGCGAAGCGATCGCCTGCTATCGCATCTTCATCAGTGGCCTGCTCGACATTACCGACAACCTGCACGAAGGTCAGGTCGTTCCGCCGGCCAACGTGCTGCGCTATGACGGCGATGATCCCTACCTGGTGGTCGCTGCGGACAAGGGCACCGCGAGCTTTTCGGACATCGCCAACGGCATCGCCGCCGAATACGACTTCTGGCTCGGCGATGCCTTTGCCTCGGGCGGTTCAGCAGGCTACGACCACAAGAAGATGGGCATCACCGCGCGCGGCGCCTGGGTATCCGTGCAGCGTCACTTCCGTGAGCGCGGCATCAACGTGCAGACCGATGTGATCAGTGTCATCGGTATCGGCGACATGGCCGGTGACGTGTTCGGCAACGGTCTGCTGATGTCCGAAACCCTGCAGCTGGTAGCGGCGTTCAACCATCTGCATATCTTCATCGATCCCAATCCCGACCCTGCGCGCAGTTTCATCGAGCGCAAGCGCCTGTTCGACCTGCCGCGCTCGTCGTGGACGGATTACGACGCCTCGCTGATCTCCGAAGGCGGTGGCATCTTCCCGCGCTCGGCCAAGCGGGTTGCGATTACGCCACAGATGAAAGAGCGCTTCGCCATTGAGGCGGATCAGCTGACGCCGGCTGAACTGATCCATGCGCTGCTCAAGGCACCGGTGGACCTGTTGTGGAACGGCGGTATCGGTACCTATGTGAAGAGCAGCGGCGAAAGCCACGCCGAAGTCGGCGACAAGGCCAACGATGCGGTGCGGGTAAATGGCGCCGACCTGCGCGCCAAGGTAGTGGGCGAGGGCGGCAACCTCGGCATGACCCAGCTGGGACGCGTCGAGTACGCGCTGCATGGTGGCTCGAGCAATACCGACTTCATCGATAATGCCGGCGGCGTCGATTGCTCGGATCATGAAGTGAACATCAAGATCCTGCTCAACGAGGTTGTCAGTGCCGGTGACATGACCGCCAAGCAGCGCGATCAACTGCTGTTCGAAATGACCGACGCGGTGGCCGAGCTGGTGCTGCAGAACAACTACAAGCAGACCCAGGCGCTTTCTCAGGCGCAGCATCGTTCGCGTGAGCGGGCCGCCGAATATGTTCGGTTGATCAATGCACTGGAGGCAGCGGGGCAGCTCGATCGGGCGCTCGAATTCCTGCCAACCGATGAAGCCCTGGCTGAGCGCGCGACTATCGGCAAAGGGCTGACCCGGCCGGAACTGTCGGTACTGATTTCCTACAGCAAGATCGAGCTCAAGAAAGCGCTGCTGGATTCGCGTGTGCCGGACGACGCTTACCTAACTCGGGAAATGGACAGCGCCTTCCCCCAGCAACTTGCTGAGCGTTTTCACGAAGCGATGCTCCAGCACCGCCTCAAGCGCGAAATCGTTGCCACCCAGATCGCCAATGATCTGGTCAACAACATGGGGATCACCTTCGTCCAGCGCTTGAACGAGGCAACCGGCATGAGTGCGGCGAATGTCGCCGGCGCCTATGTCATCGTGCGCGACATCTTCCACCTGCCTCATTGGTTCCGGCAGATCGAGGCGCTGGATCATAAGGTGCCCGCCGAGCTGCAACTGGCCCTGATGGATGAGCTTATGCGCTTGGGCCGCCGCGCGACGCGCTGGTTCCTGCGCAATCGTCGTAGCGAGTTGGATGCCGCACGCGACGTCGCGCATTTTGGCCCGCGGGTAGCTGCCCTCGGTCTGAAGCTTGATGAGCTGCTTCAGGGCTCGACCCGTGACCGTTGGCAGGAGCGCTATCAGCGTTATACCGAAGCCGGGGTGCCGGAGCTGCTGGCGCGCATGGTGGCCGGAACCAGCCATCTGTACACACTGTTGCCGATTCTCGAGGCCGCTGACGAAACCGGCCAGGTGCCTGCGCAGGTGGCGGCAACCTACTTTGCCGTCGGTGGCGCGCTGGAGCTTCCCTGGTATCTGCATCTGTTGACCAATCTGCCCGTGGCCAACAACTGGCAGGCCCTGGCGCGCGAAAGCTTCCGCGACGACCTCGACTCACAGCAGCGCAGCATCACGGTATCGGTGCTGCAGATGGAGAACGGTCCGGAGGCGATCAGCGAGCGGGTCGACGCCTGGTTGTCTCAGCGACCAGTACTGCTGGAGCGCTGGCGCTCGATGCTGGCCGAGCTGCGCGCTGCCAGCGGCAACGACTACGCCATCTATGCAGTCGCCAGTCGCGAGCTGCAAGGGCTGGCGCAGTCGGTAGGGCATGGCTGACGGCCGTGAGATTCCTTCTGCGGACGATTTGTCCGTAGAAGGTCAGGCCTCAGGCGATCAGACAGCGCACCGTCCCTCAGGACGGTGCGCTGTTTTTGCGTTGTAGGTCTGAGTTAACGGTATTAAGTGTCGGAGGTTTAGTCTTGCGCCGGTAGCCCGACCTTGAAGCGAGTGATTTGCGGCAGATCACGCAGATAGCGGATCAAATCCGGCGCTCCAGCCAGCTTCAAACCCTCGCCTATAGCATTGGCTGTGGGATCGCGCTTTTCCAGCAACAGCAGCTCCGAGTTGCTGGCGTCGCGCAGCAGCGTCAAGCGAGCGTAGGGGACCTGGCTGTCGAGAAGCAGGGCCATGAATTCACGATCGCTCCAAGCCTGAGCTGGCATGGTCACGGCGTGATATTCCGCGTCCAGCGCATGAATGCCCCCACGGTCGAGCCGGTAGTCGGTTACGTCCGCTGGCAGCATCACTTCCAGGCCGCGAAGCCTTGCATAGGCTACAGCGCAGGCAAAGGCTTCGAGGTGGTATTCGCCAGCCCAGTAAAGGCGCTCGCCGAGCCAGCTTGCCTGGCGTACGTCAATCGGCAAGCCTTTGTCGAAACCGGGCAGGGCGGTGCCGAGCGTCCGCAGAAAATCCTTGTAGCTGATGATGCGCACCTGTCGGCAGGCCGAGGTGGTGGCGAACGCTTCGAAAGTTGGATAGCTCAGCGCATCCTTACATTGACCACCAAAGCCGTCGATCTGCCGTAGGTCAAGCTGTGTCCGGACGCAATCCTTGGTAATCAGGCGAGTCAGCGCTGCATGCGCGCGCGCTTTGTCTTCCTGTACGGGGCCGGACAGTGCACCGCGTGGGAGTTCAAGCAAGCGCTGCAGACAGGGGCCGTCATTCCAGAAGATGCTTGGTTCAGGCTCGGGCATTCGAGTGAAAGGCAGCTGTAAGCTGCTAGCTCGGTCCTGAACGGGAAGCGAAGCCTTGGAACGCAGCCCGAGGCGTTGCGCAAGTCTGGCGATTTGGGATGTCAGTAAAGGCATGGGCTCGGGCAGGCTCATCATGATGCTTGAGCTCTCAGGGCTACGGCCGAAGTGTGGCAGACCCGTAGCATTTGCGCACGGGCTTTGCACCACCCGTGGCTCGATCCTGCGTAGCAGGTCTGCCCAATCATCGGGTGCCGATGTGGCAATATCGCTGAAAAGATCATGAGGAGCCTCCATGCCAAATCTGGTGCTGGATATCGCGCTGCCCGCCGAACGAATGAAAGCGGTGTACCAGGGCCATGCGAATCGAGTCCTGATTCGTAGCCGCGACGGGACGCGAGTCAGCCTTCCTGCACATCATTTGCGCCCGTTTTTGACACACGAAGGCGTATTTGGTTCCTTCGAACTCGAATTTGATGGGCAGGGCCATCTGGTACGCCTGCTTCGGCTTAAGTAGTCGTAGTCCCAGCCTGACTGTCGCGCGGCATTTCGTAATGCTGGCCACCGCTGAACTTGCCTCGGGCTGCTATACTCCGCGTCCACATTTACCGAGACTTTAGGCTGCGTATGTATAACCTGGCCCGCCAGCTTTTGTTCAAGTTATCTCCGGAAACTTCCCATGAACTTTCCCTTGAGCTGATTGGCGCAGGTGGCCGTCTCGGGCTCAACTCAATGCTGGGCAAATCGCCGGCAGCGTTGCCTGTACGAGTGATGGGACTTGATTTCCCCAATCCGGTCGGCCTGGCAGCAGGACTGGACAAGAACGGTGAGGCCATTCGCGGAATGTCGCAGCTGGGCTTCGGTTTCATCGAAGTGGGAACCGTGACGCCGCGCCCGCAGCCAGGCAACCCCAAGCCACGGATATTTCGTCTGCCTGAGGCTGAGGCGATCATCAATCGCATGGGTTTCAATAACCATGGTGTAGATGCGCTGCTGGCGCGGGTTGAGGCCGCCAGATTCAAAGGCGTGCTCGGTATCAACATTGGCAAGAACTTCGATACTCCCGTGGAACGAGCCGATGAGGACTATCTGCTCTGTCTGGATAAGGTCTATCACCACGCCAGCTATGTCACGGTGAACGTCAGTTCGCCAAATACGCCGGGCCTGCGCAGCCTGCAGTTTGGCGATTCGCTCAAGAAGCTGCTCGACGCGCTGCGCCTGCGCCGCGAGGATCTTGAGATCATGCATGGCAAGCGTGTGCCGCTGGCCATCAAGATCGCTCCGGACATGACCGACGAGGAAACTGCATTGGTAGGCGAGGCGGTTTTTCAGGCGGGGATGGATGCGATCATCGCCACCAACACTACGCTCGGTCGTGAAGGGGTTGCCGGCCTGGCATATGCCGATGAAGCCGGTGGCTTGTCGGGTGCACCCGTACGGGAAAAAAGCACTCACACGGTCAGAGTGCTGGCGCAGACACTCGGCGGGCGGCTACCGATCATTGCGGTAGGCGGGATTACCGAGGGTCGTCATGCGGCAGAGAAAATCGAGGCGGGTGCCAGCCTGGTTCAGCTGTATTCGGGCTTTATCTACAAGGGACCGGCATTGATCCGCGAGGCGGTGGACGCGATCGCGGCGTTGCGTTCACAAGCGCGCTGATGATGCCGGAAGGGGCTCCGGTTGGAGCCCCTGGGCTTCTAGCCCGCCGCCCGGATAGGGCGTGCTGTATCAAGTCGGATGGATCGGTGAATCAGCCGACCGCGTGAAGTTCGTTGAGTCTATGCAGACCGGCCGTGCCGGTCAGACCATCCCAGTTGTCGCCGCGACCCTCCCGCCAGCCGTTTATCCAGGCTTGGCGAACATTGGGATGCGAAAAAGGACAGAGGTCGCGAGATTTGCCATGTATGCCATGTTGATAACCGCGCAGAAATGCTCGTTCCATCGGATCACGCTTGAGTCTTCTCATTGGGTATTGCCCTCAGTGGTTGACTGGTGTTCCTGTGGCCTCATGGCGAGACCGGGCAGATAGACTGCCAATGAAGCACGCTGCCGGCGTGGCGCGCTTCGCCGACGTCATTGCGACGCCGGCCTGAGGTAAGTTCTAACCCAATGGCCTAGAGGCTGGAATGATCGTTTTGTCATAAGTAGGTAACGAATCTATGGTTCTACCCATAAGCCGTTTAGGGCGCTACGTGTAAAGCTCTTAGCTAAGCTGCTTGCGCCGCTGTCTTGAGGTTGTTTCGTTTCTTTCTTTTATTTTCTTTGCTGGGCTTGTTCCGACGAAAGGGTCGTGACGGTCCGACGCACCTTTTTATGGAAACACCATGACCGATCGCCATGAACTGATCCTCACCTGCCCCAAGGGACTCGAAGGCCTTTTGCTCGAAGAAGCCACCGCACTTGGGCTGGAAGAAGGGCGCGAGCAGACTTCAGCCATCCGCGGTTTTGCTGCGTTGGAAGTGGCCTACCGATTGTGCCTATGGTCGCGCCTGGCCAATCGTGTGCTTTTGGTGATCAGTCGCTTTCCAACGACTGATGCCGAGACGCTTTATCAAGGCGTCCATGCTGTCGACTGGGCGGAACACCTGCAGCCGCAGGGCAGCCTGGCCGTGGAGTTCAGTGGTCGTGGCTCCGGCATCGACAACACTCATTTCGGTGCGCTGAAGGTGAAGGATGCAATCGTCGACCGACTGCGCACCGCGTCTGGCGAGCGTCCCAGCATCGACAAGCTCGACCCTGATCTGCGTGTGCATCTGCGCCTCGACAAGGGGCAAGCGGTGCTTTCGCTCGACCTATCCGGGCACAGCCTGCACCAGCGTGGCTATCGACTGCAGCAGGGTGCAGCGCCGCTCAAGGAGAACCTTGCTGCTGCGATCCTTATCCGTGCCGGTTGGCCACGTATTGCCGCTGCTGGGGGCGCGCTGACAGACCCCATGTGTGGTGTCGGCACCTTTCTGGTCGAGGGGGCGATGATGGCGGCAGACATCGCGCCGAACCTCAAACGCGAGCGTTGGGGTTTCACTGCTTGGCTAGGGCACGTTCCGGCATTGTGGACCCGTTTGCATGCCGAAGCACTGGCGCGGGCGGAGGTCGGGCTGGCCAAGCCACCGTTGTGGATTCGTGGTTACGAAGCTGACCCACGCCTGATTCAGCCGGCGCGCAATAACATCGAGCGTGCTGGGCTGGAGAGCTGGATCAAGGTCTACCAGGGCGACGTAGGTGACTTCGAGCCGCGCCCGGACCAGAATCAGAAGGGTTTGGTCATCTGTAATCCGCCTTATGGCGAGCGGCTTGGCGACGAGGCGAGCCTCCTCTATCTCTATCAGAACCTGGGCGAACGCCTCCGCCAGGCCTGCCTGGGTTGGGAGGCGGCTGTTTTTACGGGTGCTCCAGATCTCGGCAAGCGCATGGGCATCCGCAGTCACAAGCAGTACGCGTTCTGGAACGGCGCGCTGCCGTGCAAGCTGCTGCTGATCAAGGTCGAACTGGATCAGTTCGTGACCGGCCAGCGCACCACCATCGCTGCGAGTGAGGAAGATGCTCCGCAGGCACCGGTTGAGCAGGCGCGTCTCAGTGAAGGCGGTCAGATGTTCGCCAACCGTCTGCAGAAAAATCTGCGTCAGCTAGGCAAGTGGGCGCGCCGAGAGGGCATCGAGTGTTATCGCCTGTATGACGCGGACATGCCGGAGTATGCGTTGGCGATCGACCTGTACCGCGATTGGGTGCATGTGCAGGAATATGCGCCACCGCGTTCTATTGACCCGGAAAAGGCTCAGGTACGCCTGCTTGATGCCTTGGCCGCCATTCCCCAGGCATTAGGCATTCCGCGCGAAAAAGTCGTGGTCAAGCGCCGTGAACGCCAGACGGGTACGCGTCAGTACGAACGTCAGGCCTCTCAGGGCGCGTTCCTTGAGGTGGCTGAGGGCGGCGTCAAGCTGCTGGTAAACCTTACTGATTACCTGGATACCGGGCTGTTCCTTGATCATCGCCCACTCCGCCTGCGCATCCAGAAGGAAGCGGGCGGCAAGCGCTTCCTCAACCTCTTCTGCTATACCGCGACGGCTACGGTGCACGCTGCTAAAGGCGGGGCGCGCAGTACTACGAGCGTTGATCTGTCGAGAACCTATCTAGACTGGGCTCGCCGTAACCTCTCGCTCAACGGGCTTTCAGACCGTCAGCGGTTGGAGCAGGGTGATGTAATGGCGTGGCTGGAAGAGGATCGTGGTGAATATGATCTGATCTTTATCGACCCGCCGACATTCTCTAACTCCAAGCGCATGGAGGGCGTTTTCGACGTGCAGCGTGATCACCTGGCTCTGCTCGATCTTGCCATGGCACGGCTGGCGGCGGGCGGGACGTTGTATTTCTCCAACAACTTCCGCAAATTCGAGCTCAATGCAAGCTTGAGCGAGCGTTACGCCGTTGAAGAAATCACTGCCGCAACACTGGATGAGGATTTCCGTCGTAATCCGCGGATTCACCGCGCCTGGAAATTGCAGGCGCGGTAATACCTACTATAGCCGCGTCCAGGCATTTGCGAATGCCGCTTAGCGATCAAGGCAGGCCAGCGGCCTGCCTTGTGCGCAGTTTCAGCGCTGCGCGGTGCTCTCGCTGCGCTGGTTGTACAAGCTGACCAGTACCTGGTCGAGGATCGACGAGGCACCCCAGGGGCGGGGGTGATTCAGGATGGCGACCACAGCCCAGACGTTCCCGTCCCCGTCCCGACTGTAGCCTGCAATCGCCCGGACATTGTTCAACGTCCCCGTCTTGATGTGCGCCTTTCCGGCCACCGGGGTATTGCGTAGGCGCTTGCGCATGGTGCCGTCCACAGCCGCCAGCGGCATCGACGAGATGAACTCGGCAGAGTAAGGGCTGCGCCAGGCGGCCTGCAGCAAGCTGCCAAATTCTCGCGCGCTGACGCGTTCAGCACGCGAGAGCCCCGAGCCGTTCTCGATCACCAGGTGCGGGGAAATGAGCCCCTTCTTCGCCAGCCACTGGCGGATGACCCGTTGCGCCGCCTTGGCGTCATCACCATCCGCCTCGTTACGGAACTCCGCACCAAGGCTCAGAAACAGCTGCTTGGCCATGGTGTTGTTGCTGTACTTGTTTACGTCCCTAATGATCTCTGTCAGGTCCGGAGAATAGGCTCTGGCCAGCAGGCGCGCTTTGCTGGGTACTGTGGCGACGCGGTCACGGCCCAGGATGCTGCCGCCGAGTTCACCCCAAATGGCGCGAACGGCACCTGCGGCATAGCGTTCATGATCCAGCAGTGCCAGGTAGGTCTGGGCGCTGCAGCCGTCGGCGAGTTTGCCCGTAACCACCACAGTGACACCATCACCATCTGGAACCGGGTTATAGAGCACCTCGGGCCAGCCGGGGCATTTGGCTGCAGGCAGCGCTTGCACGCGGTTGTCGATGCGCACGCTGGCAATGGGGGGTTCGACCGCGATATTAACCTTGCCGCCATCGTTGCGGACGATGAAGCGCAGCGCCTTGAGGTTAACCAGGAGCGAGTCCGGGCCGACCAGAAACGGTTTGTTCTGATCACCTCCGTCATCATCGAATATCGGCAGGTTGGGCTGGACGAAGTGGCTGCGGTCCAGTACCAGGTCACCGGTGACCTTATTCACTCCATTGGCGCGTAGATCACGTAGCAGCAACCAGAGCTTCTCCATGTTCAGCTTTGGATCGCCGCCGCCTTTCAGGTAAAGGTTGCCGTTGAGCGTACCGTCCACCAAAGGACCGTCGGCATAGAACTCGGTCTTCCATTGATGGTTAGGCCCGAGCAGATCAAGTGCCGCAAAAGTGGTGATCAGCTTCATGGTTGACGCAGGATTGACCGACACATCCGCATTGATGAAGGTCGGCACGCCGTCGCCGGTGAGTGGCAACATCACCACCGAGAGTGCATCACTGTTGATTTTATTGGCCTTCAGCGCCTGCTCGACGCGGGCTGGCAGCGTTTGATTAACGCCGGCTGCGTGCAGTGGAAGGGCCATTGGTAAAACGAGCGCGAAGAGGCTGATGCCGCGAAAAATCCGGTTCATGGACGAGCGCCTCTGGGCAGGCACGGGGAGTGACTGGCAATACGATTTTGCATGCGATTTCCCACTACTCCAAGGGAACGAATGCGGGCCATTATGCCCGGGCTGTAGAGGCGCTGTGCCTCTATCCGATAAGCGTAGCTGTGACATCCAGGTTACTGCAAAAAATAGATGTACAAGGGCTACCGCGACGGCACGGTTAGTTTCCGCCGATCATCGCCTTAGCTAAGGGTTGCTGTTAGAGTGCGCGCCGTCATCAAGTAAAAAGGATCGATTCAATGGCTACAAATCGTTCGCGTCGTCTGCGCAAGAAACTCTGTGTCGATGAGTTCCAGGAACTGGGCTTCGAGATCAATCTCACCTATCGCGAAGGGATCGAAAGCAAGGCTGTGGATGACTTCCTCGAAGCATTCATTGGCGAAGCGATGGAGGCCAATGAACTCGGTTATATCGGCGGGGAAGACTATGGCTTTGTTTGCCTGGGTCGTCGGGGGTCGGTCAGCGAAGAGCAGCGTGCGACAGTGGACGCCTGGCTTAAAGGTCGCAGCGAACTGGCTGAGTACAGCGTCAGTCCGCTGATGGACGTTTGGTATCCGGAAAATCCGATCAGGACTGAGGGGTAGTTTTCTCGTCTGATTTCGCTGCTGCCGGCTGGGCTTTCCTGAGTGATCGCCTGGCCAGCAATCTATGAAGCAAGTGCATCAACGTTGCGATCAATAGTGCCACGCTCACGCCAATGGCGGCATTTATGAGGCGTATCTGTGGCAGGTTCCAATCCTGAGCCAGGGTCTCTGCCAGCAGCAGGAAGAGCAGGGTGGTCTGCAGTACGAACAGGCCGTAGTGATTTGCCTGAAATGCCCTGCCCAGTACCACAAGCGGCAGCAGGATCATCACCATCAGCGGCGGGTCGGCCAGACCATGGCCGATGTAGATCAGAATGGCGGCCGCAGCCAGTATCCCCAGGCCTGCCTGCAGTGCCCGCACAAAGCTGCGCTCTAGATCCATCTGCAGCGTGGTGAATACTGCCAGGGTTAGCCAATAGCCTCTCGGCAGTTGGGCCATATTGACGATCACGCCACCCAGCGCCCCAGCCAGCATGTAGGTCAACGCATGTACCCGCCATTGCCGGATAGGTGTGCGTCTGGCATGTCGCCTTAACACCCGCAGGATGCTCATAAGCCGGGGCATGTACGGCCACATGCGCAAGCCATGCATCCCACGCATACCGAACGCCAGTAACGTCACCCAAAGGCCCCCGAGAGCGAACAGCATCGCAATCGCATAAGGGTTGTTGAAATCGCCTATGCCATGTTGTCCCTGGCCGAGACACAGGCAGATGGCAAGGCCGATACCAAGCTTTCCCGCTTCGCTGCCGTAACGCTGCAGCCAGGCTAGCAGTAGCCCATAGAATGCGAACAGCCCGAGGCTGATCAGCGGATGGGTTGCCGACCAGAAACCCAGTCCTGCACTGCCAGCACCCAATGCGATGAGCAGCAGCATGCGTAGCATGCCGAAGCGGTGGAGGGGGTTAGCCTTTGCCGCCTGGAATGCACCCACTGTAGCCCAGAGGAAGCCTGGGTGGCCGCTGAATAGACCCAGCAATAATGGCAGGGCGCAACCGAAACCTGCGACCATGGATGCGCCCCAGGCGGGGCGTCCGGGATGCCAATGGATGCTTTCTCGCAGCAGGCGCTTCATGCTGTCAGACCGGGCTGGAGCGGCCGGTCATCTCGCCCGCCATCTCCGTCGCATAGCTGTCAGTCATGCCAGCGATGAAGTCGATCATGCGCAGAAACGACTGATAGAGCGGCAGCTCTGGTGAGGGTGCACTGCGACCCAGAAGGTCGAGGATCCGCTGGTTCTTGAATGAAGGTGTGCCACCGCGATGCCTCTCCAGTGCGGCGCCGCAGAAGGCGTTCAGTAATATCTCCAGCGTCGTGTAGGCACCGATTTCGTGCAGCGTCTTACGCTTGTCCTGGAAGATCTTCTGCCGGGCCATTGCTTTCGCTTGTAGCACACATTCTTTGGCGGGCCCGTGCATGTGCTCGACGAGATCGCCCTGTAGTTCTCCTCGTAGCAAGCTGTATTGCTGCTCGACGAATGCAGCCGCGGCTGCGTTCGTCAGATGCTCAATGGCCTTGCCGCGCAGAATGGCCAACTTGCGCCGTCTTGAATCGTTAGGGCCTAGCTGGCGATAGGTTTCGGGGATGTCATCGCCGACAAGCGCGAGTAGCAGTGCTTCTACTTCCGAATAGTCGAGCAACTCCATCTCGAGGCCATCCTCGAGATCGATCAGCCCGTAGCAAATGTCATCCGCCGCTTCCATCAGGTAGACGAGCGGATGGCGTGCCCAGCGTTGATCTGCCACCTTGGGCAGATTGAGCTTCTGAGCGATCTGCTCAAGCAATTGCTGCTCGTTCTGGTAGCAGCCGAACTTGTGCTTTTTGTAACCCAGCGCCTCGGCGTGTCGGGAAGTCCATGGG
Organism: Pseudomonas sp. E45-MNA-CIBAN-0222; assembly: GCF_040310405.1. Lineage (NCBI taxonomy): Bacteria > Pseudomonadati > Pseudomonadota > Gammaproteobacteria > Pseudomonadales > Pseudomonadaceae > Pseudomonas > Pseudomonas sp. E45-MNA-CIBAN-0222. The sequence continues at coordinate 74,837 of NZ_JBEOPU010000009.1, read as the reverse complement.
TACTTGAGGTAGGTGCCTAGCGTGGCATAGGTGAGGCGGGTTCCGCCGTCGAACTGGTGGTACTCCAGTTGCGTCAGTACGCGAAAACCCTGAGCGTTGCCTTCGAAATTCAGGAAGTCCGCGCGTTGCGCATCGCTCATATCGTCAAGCCATCCGCGGCCGGCCGCTTGCTGGAACCAGCAGCGAATGGCGTCTTCCCCGGAGTGGCCGAAGGGTGGGTTACCAATATCGTGAGCCAGACATGCGGATTGGACGACCATGCCGAGATCCGCTGGACTGCACCATTCTGGCAGATCTCCACGCAGCACTTCGCCGACACGCATGCCCAATGATCGGCCTACGCAGCTGACTTCGAGGGAATGGGTTAGGCGTGTATGGATATGGTCGTTGCTCGATACCGGATGAACTTGCGTTTTGCGCCCGAGACGCCGAAAAGCACCGGAAAAGATAATGCGGTCGTGATCCTTATGAAACGGGCTACGTCCGAGCTCTTCGCTGCTATGAGCAGATTTACCAAGTCGTTCGCGAGTCAGCAGTGTGTGCCAGTCCAAGGACTATCTCCGTATTGCCATTATCGGGCTGGGGCAAAGCTATCATAACCGTCTTGCTCCCAATGGGTACTGTCACGCTTGGGAGCAAAAGCGTATGTCTAACACGCACAACAAACCTCCGGCCTGTACGGCTGGAGGCTTGCTGAGTTTCTTGCTTCGTGCGGGTGTGGCGCTATTTTCCGCGAAGTCTTTGCTGGCCTTTGATCAGCGGATAAAGAGTCAGAGCGATCCGAGCCAATTTCCCGATCTTGCCCATCCGACGGCCGAACAGTGCTAGCAGCACTGTCGTCGCAATCATCATTGGGCCCTTCCCTGAAGAGGGCTCGGAAGATGGCCGGTGCGAGCTCATTAGGCTTCTAACATGCTGCAAGGGATGAGACAGGGGTTGCGCATGGTAGAGCATCTGTTGGCGATGCATTTCCATACGCAGTCTCACAAGATCCTTGCGCATGCTCAGTTCATTGGACGTGCTCAACGGTCGGCTCATGGCAGTAATCGCTCCCGGTTACGCTCCAGTTCTTCCAGGGTTGCCTGAAACGGTGCGGTGCATTGCTTAGCCAGCGAAACTGCGCGGCTTACGCAAATGATCATCACCACTGCATAAGCGGCGCATAGCCCAAGGATCGCAGTCATCCGATGAGTTTCCCAGAAGGCAATGACGATCGCTGCCGAAAGTCCAACCAGAATCAATAGCCCTAAAATGAGGCTGATACCTGCGAGGAGAAACAGTCGAAAAGTACGTGCTTTCTCTTCTTGGACCTCAATGCCAACCAGCTCAAGGTGGCCTTGTAGCAGACCGACGAATGCGCCGCCCAGCTTCTTCAGCGATGGCTTGGGGGCCTCGGCGCCGGGCTTCGCTTCCATTGGTGGCTCTCCCATCAGCGACGTGAAATCAGGCCAAGCAGAAAACCGACGCCGGCAGCGATGCCAATCGACTGCCAAGGGTGGGTATGCACGTATTCTTCTGTGCACTGAATGGCAGCTTGGCCCTGATCGCGCATCGAGCTCTCCCGTTCTTTGAGCATCTCGCGGGCCTTGGCAATGTTGGCGTTAATCTTGCCGCGCAGTTCTTCAGTTTGGCCACCCGCAGTTTCCTGCGTGTGCTTGAGCAGTCGCTCGGTATCACCGATGAGGGTATGAAACTCCTCAATGAGCGCGTTCTGCGCTGCCTGGAGATTGCGGCGATGGGCAGAGGTGTCAATCAGCGGGCGGGTGCTGCCAGCAGGCCCCTCTGGGATAGGGGTGTTATCGCTGGTGCCAAAAGTGGACTCGGTAGACATTCGCAGCTCCTTCTTGAATCTCGCAGGGACGAAAGGTCCGTTGCCTAAAGTTTCGAGCGTGGCTTTGTCGCAAGGTTCCCCGTTTCGTTGGCGCGGAGTGAAGCACATAAACGGTTGCACTTCGGATAGGTCGTTATAGCGACTGTGAGGTTCAGATCCGTCATGACAGAAGAAAACCCGCCGAAGCGGGTTTTCTTTCTACTACACTAAGTGCGGCAGCCGCTATTACATCAGCGGAATGGTGTAGCTAACGATCAGACGGTTTTCGTCGATGTCGTTGCCGTAGTTGTTACGGGCGGTAGCGTTACGCCACTTGACGTTCAGGTTCTTCAGTGCACCTTCCTGGAAGGTGTAGCCGATGTCCATGTCACGCTCCCACTCTTTGCCTTCGGTGCCATTAGAGCGTTCGAAATTGTCGCCAGTGATATACCGGGTCATGAAAGTCAGACCGGGGATACCGATGGAAGCAAAGTTGAAGTCGTAGCGCGCCTGCCAAGATTTCTCATCGGCGTTAGCGAAGTCATTGATCTGAACATAGTTGACCAGGAACGGATCAGTGGCCCCGCCGACGTATGCGAAGCCGGTATCACCGCTCATCTTTTGGTAGCCGAGGCCAAAAGCGTGGCCGCTCAGGGAGTAAGTCACCATGGCGCCGAATGCTTTGTTATCGACGTTGCTGCTGCCATCGTCCTTGGAGCGCGAATAGCGCAGGTCGGTCTTCAGAGACTGACCGTCTCCAATAGGCAGTACGTGTACAAGATTGTACGTATGCTGCTTATAGAGATCTTCCAGATTACTGTAGTAGTAAGTGGCAGTCAGGTCCTTGGATACTTGATAGCTACCGCCGAGGAAGCGGAAGTCATCGGACTGATTGTTTGCTGCGCCACCCTCAATGCTGATACCCCGGCGGCCGCCGGTGTTCAGCGCCATTACCTGGTTGTTGGTAGAGTCACGATGGTTGATGCGGTTCGCATAGCCGGCATCCAGCGTCAGCCCTTTGATCTCTTTGGAGACAATTTGGGCACCCTGCATTGTTTGCGGAAGCAGACGGCTGTCACTGGTGCCAATCGCTGGGTTTTTGAACTGTAGTGTGCCAACTTTCAGCACCGTGTCGGATACTTTCGCCTTGGCAGCGAAACCGACTTCAGACCAATCATCTGGGGTTTGGCTATCATAGTTGTCTGGCATCAGGCCGCTGCCAGTACGACCAGCGCCACCGTCCAGCTTAACGCCGAGGAGGCCTAGTGCGTCGAGGCCAAAGCCGACCGTACCTTCGGTATACCCTGATTCAACGCGAAGCAGGAAGCCTTGAGCCCAAGCTTCTGATTTGGATTGGCCGCTAGCGGTGCTTGCGGTGTTACCGCCATCGTTTCGGTAATCGCGGTTGAAATAGAAGTTACGCAGTTCCAGACCAGCCTTGGTGTCTTCGATGAAGGCGGCTTGGGCCATGGTTGGGATAGCCAGTGTTGCTCCCAGAGTGGCGAGGGCCACGCCCCGGGCGATGGGGGTCTTGAGCATTTCTTATTTCTCCTCGTTGGATGATGCTCTGAAGTCGCTCTTTACGGCGCCATGCAATAAAACATTACAGAGGTTTTTCAACCTTTAGACTTTAGTCGCCAAGTCCCGCAAGTCAACGTGCTAGACGGTCGCAGCCGGCCAATTATTCGGCATCAGCTACGTTCAGTTAATACGTTGCTAAGCTTGGCGGTTAAAGACTAAAGGGTGTGGCCGGGCAATCTGCGCTGCCGCGGGTCGCAGCATCCTAGCGTTTTGCTGGGGCGGAGTCGAATGGCGTTCGCACAATAGCCTAATGAGTGGGGGCGGATTCACATTTTTTGGCGGTTATCTGGGAAAGCGGTGGTCGCAATCAATGGCGTGTTGCGAAGGCCTTGCTAGAATCTTCTTGACCAAAATTCGAGAGCATCAAATGTCGTTGCCGGAATGCCAACTTTTCGGGACCTTGGGCTGCCATCTTTGCGAACAGGCGGAAGAGGTGCTGATGCCTCTAGTCGAGTATGGCCTGATGGTTGAGCTGATTGATATTGCGGAGAACGTGGAGTGGGTGGAGGTTTACGGTTTACGTATCCCTGTGCTCCGTCGCGTGGATACCGGCGCGGAACTGGACTGGCCCTTTGAGGCTGGTCAAGTGGTCAGCTTCTTACAGTGTGCAACGCAATAGCGCATTAATCGCGCGCAAAAAAAAACCGGCTAAAAGCCGGTTTTTTAAGTTCAGCTAAACATCAGGCTGAACTGCGGGATATGGTCGGAGCGACTGGATTCGAACCAGCGACCTTCTCGTCCCGAACGAGACGCGCTACCAAGCTGCGCTACGCTCCGAAGATGGCGCGCATTCTACAGAAATAGTTTTGCTACACAAGGCGTTAGGCGGGTTTTTTTTAGCAAAGGTTGTCGCCAAAAAAGGCGGTCAGCAGCCCCTCCGCGCGCTACCTTGGCGGTAGCGCGTAGGTTGCCGTTTTAAAGCTCTCTAACGGTTCGCACCTGGTCCTTGTTTACTTTGCCAGGCTTGCCATCAATCTGTTCATACTCGTAAAAGCCAGAGTCTTCGTCGTAATCAGGCTGATCCAGGGTCTGAATTTCCCTGCCATCGTTGAGGGTGATTACGCTGGGATTGGCGCAGCCTGCGAGGATGCCGAAGCCTAAGGCGAGAAAGAGGGCGGGAATAGTATGTTGACGCATGACGCTGTTCCTTCTGCGGGTATTGATGCTCATGGGACGAAGCGTGCTAGTACGAAGTTCCCGCATGTGTACCGGCTATTGCAAGCAGATCCGGAGTATTCAGGTTGATCAGGCGCCTGTCATCGTCTGCAATCCGCAGTTCATGGGCCCCCAGTTGAAGAAGTAGGTGCTTAGGGCTGCGTTCCCCGGCAAGCCAGCGCTCATCTACCTGACTCAATAGGCTGGTGGGAATGATGCTGAAGAGTGGCTCCCATTGCTCACCGTGGCGAAGCATCACAGGTTGTTCGGGCGCCTGGGTGGCGGCTGCATACAGGGAGTGCAGTAGTGCTTGGTCGATCAGTGGGGTGTCGCATGGAAGTACCATCATCCAGCGGTTGCGTGCTGCAGTGAGGCCGGCGCGCACACCGGCTAGGGGGCCTGGATATCCGGCATTCTCGTCGCTGAGCAGCCGGTCTGCATAGGCAGCATAAGACGTTTTGTTTCGGTTGCAGGACAGCAGCAACTCGTCGGTCAGAGGGCGGACAACGTCGTGTAGCCAGGCGATCAGCGGACGCCCTTGCCATTCGATCAGCCCTTTGTCTTGGCCGCCCATGCGCTGGCCTCGCCCGCCTGCAAGCAGCAAGATAGAGCAGGAGGGTAGCTCTGAATCAAACATGTTATGGCTCGCGCAAAGACTCCGATATAACACCGGCACCTGCGTATCGACAACCGATGCGGCCATCTACCCAGTTGCCGATGTGTACTCGGGGCTGACATGTTCGGCAGTCCGCTCGCTAAACCAATGGCGAAATTCATTGTCTATCTCCTCCATCCGCTTTTCCAAGGACTCAGCGGATGCAGCCTGCTTATCGGCCGACACAAGGAGAAGAACGCAATGCAGGAGAGAAATGTTTGGGTTGATTATGCCAAGGCGATCGGGATTATTCTCGTTGTCTATGGACATGTCGCGCGCGGCGTTTTCAATGCAGGGCTCCCCATGGATGAGGCGAGCTTCGTGCTTGTGGATAGCATCATTTATAGCTTCCACATGCCACTGTTCTTTTTCCTGTCGGGTCTCTTCTTTTTTGACTCGCTGCAAAAGAGAGGCAGGGGCGGCCTGATCATCACCAAGGTGGATACGATCGTCTATCCATTTATTGTGTGGTCTCTATTGCAGGGCTTGTTCGAGGTTGGGCTATCCAACTACACGAATGGACAGGTCACATTATCAGAAGTTTTCTCGCTGCTCTGGATGCCTAGAGCGCAGTTCTGGTTCCTCTACGCTCTTTTCCTAGTATTTGTGGTTTGTACGTTCCTCTACGCGAGAGCTGATCGCCGATATTTCCTGCCATTCGTGGTGCTATTCGGCGTGCTGTTTGTATTTCAGCAGGAGCTGACCATAAACAATATGACACGCTTCATTCTGGGCAATACTGTGTTTTTCGCTCTGGGTGTTTGGTTTAACGAAGTTAAAGCGTTCTTCCTCGCACGACACACTCAGTTGACCTTGTTCTTCGGTGCGTTGTTCGTGGCCGGGCAGTACCTGTTTCACGTGACATTCGGCATGAACTACACAGATGGAGGGCTGCCCATGCTTGCGCTGGCCACTCTATCCATCTTTTTCATGGTTGCTTTGTCAATGTGGCTCGGACAGTTTCGAGTCGACTGGTTTTTGTTCATCGGTGCTTCTTCGATGACCATATACCTGATGCACATTCTTGCCGGCAGCGGCGTGCGAGTGGTGCTCAGCAAATTCTTTGGCATTGACTCCATTACAGCGCACCTGATTATTGGCACGCTGATTGGTATTGCTGCGCCACTGGTCGCCCAGGTGGTGATCAACCGCTATCGGCTGCATTTCCTGCTTACGCCGCCTAAGCGCATCGCGGCGTCCCGTTTCCATACGGGAAAGGCGCTGACGTAATAGCCTAATAGATGCTTCAGCCGCCGGCCCAGCAAGCTATCCATGCTGAGCCGGGGCGGGCGTGCCGTGGACGGCCCAGGGCGAGATCGTCAGCCGCAGTTGATTCGTTCGATTTTCATGGCTGAGTCGGTGTTGATGTTCAGCCGTTGCGAATTGTACTCAAGGGTTACGATGTCGTCGGGGCGAAGAATTCGAGCGGTTCTCGCTCCTGCCTGATCCTTTGCTTGGTCCAACAATTCGGGGGTCGCGATCTGTCCAACCAGATGCGTCACCGCTTTGGAGTCACATCTTGCTGACGGCTGACCAGCGGTGTTCGGGGTTGCCGTCGTACTGAATTGGCAACCCGCCATGAGCGCTGCGGCCACAGCCAGTGCCGCCGGAATAAACTTGTTGATTCTTTTCACGAGATCTCCTTTGTTCGCCATTTCGGTAAGGCCAACTATTATCAAAGTTGCGAGCGGGCCGATAGGGGCGATTCAAAGGCAGCTAATGACCTGTGAGGCAGCGTCAAAAAAGCAGCGAAGATCGGGGAACCGAAGCGGCATCAACTCGTCTTATTGCCTGATGGCGCTTTGCAATCCTTTGCTGACAATAATCCAGGAGTTTCCGCTATGTTCACTTCCCCACTACTCAAGCGTATCGCGACAATTCTGGCTGCTTTGCATCTCTTGCTTGTGGCGCAGATTCCTATGGCGCAGGCGGCAATGATTGGCACCCCGGAAGTCGTTGCAGAGCAGCAGCAACAGGTTGATCGTCAGCAACTACTGACTATGCTGGACGATCAGGATGTTCAAAAGAAGCTCGAGTCGATGGGTGTTGAGCGTGATCAGGTGGAGAAGCGAATCAACAGCCTGACGACGGCAGAACTTGCCCAGTTCAATCAGCAGCTCGATCAGGCGCCTGCTGGAGCTGGTGTGGTGGGTGTGATCGTTTTGTTTCTGGTGATCTTCATCATCACTGACATGCTGTGCGCCACCAACATCTTCAACTTCGTCAACTGCATTAACCGTTGATTCAGCGGTTTGTCATACTGCTGCTGATCGGCTTGATCGGGGGTTGTGCTCGTACGACGGTCACGCTCGTCGACGATGCACAACTTCCGGTGCGGGTCGAGTTGGTTGATGTGCCGTTCTATCCGCAGGAAGATTATCAGTGCGGCCCTGCAGCGTTGGCGACCATGCTCTCGCAGCGGGGCATTCCCGCAACTCCGGATGCGCTGGTAGAGCAGGTATATATCCCTCAGCGAAAAGGCAGTCTGCAGGTGGAGATGGTTGCGGCTGCTCGCTCAAGCGGGCTCCTCGTTTATCCCTTGCGGGGCCGGCTGACGGATGTGCTTGCTGAAGTTGCGGCAGGTAACCCGGTCTTAGTCCTGCAGAACCTTGCCTTCGACCGCTGGCCCCAATGGCATTTCGCCGTTGTGGTGGGCTATGACCTTGCGGAACAAAATATCGTTCTTCGCTCCGGCACGACGGAGCGTTGGGTTGGGGGCTTTCGTGAGTTCGAGCGATCTTGGGCTAAGGGTGACCGCTGGGCGGTAGTGACACTCCACCCAGACCAAATCCCTCGTGGTGCGCAAGAAACGGTCTGGCTGCGCAGTGCTAGCGACCTGGAGGAGGTGGGGCAGAACCGTGCGGCTCGAATGGCCTACGAGGCCGCATCTGAGCGGTGGAATTCCGCATTGACGCTATTCGCGTTGGCGAACAGTCAGTATGCGTCTGGGGATAGAGCGGGGGCTGAACAGTCGTTGCGCTCTAGTGTCCGTCGCGATCCGCGCTTTGCCATCGGTTGGTTCAATCTATCCCAGGTGATGGCGGAGCAGGGGTGCGAGTCTGGCGCTCGGCTGGCGCGTGAGTGCGCCACACGTCTGGCGCCCGAGGATGATCGGTTCAAGGCGACGCTGCCCGTCCAGGCCGGAAAGTCGGCGGCCCAATGCCAGCCGCCCCCGTCCTGCTCTTTGCCCTGATGCGGTTAGAAGCCAAGTCTGTCGCGCAGTGTGTAATACATCGCGCCGAGCGCACTGAGTGGAATTTGAAAACGCTGACCGCCGGGAAATGGGTAGTGGGGCAGGCTGGCAAAAGCGTCAAATCGCGCTGCCTGGCTACTTAGTGCTTCGGCGATTATCTTGCCGGCGATATGGGTATAGGTTACGCCGTGGCCACTGCAGCCTTGCGAGTAGTAAATGTTGTTATCCAGGCGCCCAACCTGTGGCAATCGCGATAGCGTCAGCAGGAAATTTCCGGTCCACGCGTAGTTGATCTTCACGTTTTCCAGTTGAGGGAAGGTTTTCAGCATCTTCGGCCGGATAATGGATTCGACATCCGCTGGATCCCTCGCCCCGTAAACGACGCCACCTCCATAGATGAGGCGCTTGTCGGCTGACAGCCGATAATAATCGAGCAGGTAATTGCAGTCTTCGACACAGTAGTCCTGGGGTAGCAGGCTTTTGGCGAGCGCTTCGTCGAGCGGTTCGGTGGCTATAACTTGAGTTCCACAGGGCATGGATTTGGCTGCAAGCTCTGGAATCAGGTTGCCCAGGTAAGCGTTGCCTGCCACCACTACGAACTTCGCGCGAACCGCCCCTTTAGGTGTGTGCACCAGCGCCTCATTGCCTCGCTCGATGCGTACGGCAGGAGAGTTCTCGTGGATGGCTCCACCCAGAGACTCTACGGCCGCCGCTTCGCCGAGTGCCAGATTCAGCGGATGTATATGACCGCCTTGCTTATCGAGCATGCCTCCCACATAGCGGTCGCACGCTACAACCTGTTTTATATGTTGGTTATCGAGTAGCTCCAGATGCTGGTAGCCATAGCGCTCCCATAACGCCTTTTGGTCTTCAAGGTGGCGCATCTGTTTTGGGTTGAATGCGGCGAATACCCCCCCATCCTTCAGATCGCACTCGATGCCGTAGCGAGCGACTCGGTCGCGGATAATTTGGCCGCCTTCGAACGCCATCTCTCCAATCAGCTTGGCGGCAGAGTCGCTAACGCTGCGCTCGATGCTGTCCAGATCGCGGCTGTAGCTATTGACAATTTGCCCACCATTGCGGCCTGAGGCGCCAAAGCCAACCCTTGCAGCCTCCAGTACGGCTACGCTGAAACCATGTTCGAGCAGAAAAAGAGCGGTGGATAATCCCGTGTATCCGGCGCCGATGATGCACACGTCGACCTGCTTGTTTTCCTGCAGCTCTGGCCGAGCATTTGCTGAATTTGCCGTGGCAGCGTAGTACGAGGCAGGGTGATCTTTGTGCGGCATACTGGGCTCTCTGTTCTGAATTTTTTACGCATGCTAGCGCTTAACTGCGTAAGTCGCTAGGCGTCAGGTGGCAGGGGAGTGGCTTTTCAAAATTTCTAAATATCAGTGGGTTAGCAAAAAAAGCGCTTGACTATTTTTTTTGAGGCCTTAGAATGCGCCCCCATCGAAGGCACATAGCTCAGTTGGTTAGAGCACCACCTTGACATGGTGGGGGTCGTTGGTTCGAATCCAATTGTGCCTACCAATTCGATTAAAGGGTCGCGCAAGCGGCCCTTTTTTTTGGCTTGCTTGTCAGTGCTTCTGCTTTCTGAAAGCATCGCCAGTCGTGTTTTTCCTCCAGTGACTTCGGTTCGGTCGAGGTGAGCTCATCAAGCGCCTGCCATTGTGCGGCAGGCATGCTCGCCGAATCGCTTTACTGGCTCATCCCAACCCATGTGGCCTTTAGTACGGGTCACCACTAGGAGAGGAGGCGCCATGCCCACCATTACTCTTCCCGATGGCAGTCAGCGTTCGTTTGATCATCCAGTTACCGTAGCTGAAGTGGCTCAGTCCATTGGCGCTGGCCTTGCCAAAGCGACCTTGGCAGGCAAGGTTGACGGCAAGTTGGTCGATGCCTGTGATCTGATTTCACAGGACGCGACGCTGCAGATCATCACGCCGAAGGATGCGGAAGGGCTGGAGGTCATTCGCCACTCCTGTGCGCATCTGATCGGGCATGCCGTGAAGCAGCTCTATCCGACAGCTCGAATGGTTATTGGGCCAGTCATTGATGAGGGCTTCTATTACGATATCGCCTACGAGCGGCCCTTTACTCCCGATGATGTCGCCGCCATCGAGCAGCGTATGCGTGAGCTGATTGATCACGATTACGACGTCATCAAAAAGATGACACCGCGTGCCGAAGTGATCGAGGTATTCCAGTCGCGCGGCGAGGACTACAAGCTGCGCCTGGTCGAGGATATGCCCGACGAGCAGGCGATGGGTTTGTACTATCACGAAGAATACGTCGACATGTGCCGCGGTCCGCACGTGCCGAATACACGCTTCCTGAAGTCGTTCAAGCTCACCAAGTTGTCCGGTGCGTACTGGCGCGGCGACGCAAAGAACGAGCAGTTGCAGCGTATCTACGGTACTGCCTGGGCGGACAAGAAGCAGCTGGCAGCCTATATCCAGCGCATCGAGGAAGCTGAAAAGCGCGACCATCGCAAGATTGGTAAGCGGCTGGATCTGTTCCATACGCAGGAAGAGGCGCCAGGCATGGTGTTCTGGCATCCGAATGGCTGGACGCTTTATCAGGTGCTCGAGCAGTACATGCGTCAGGTGCAGCGCGAAAACGGATACCTGGAAATCCGAACGCCGCAGGTGGTCGATCGCGTGCTCTGGGAAAAGTCCGGGCATTGGGCCAATTACGCCGAAAACATGTTCACGACTGAATCGGAAAGCCGCGATTACGCGATCAAGCCGATGAACTGTCCTTGCCACGTGCAGGTTTACAACCAGGGCTTGAAAAGCTATCGCGAGCTTCCGTTGCGCCTAGCGGAGTTTGGCGCTTGCCACCGTAACGAGCCGTCCGGCGCGTTGCACGGCATCATGCGGGTCCGTGGCTTCACTCAGGATGATGCGCATATCTTCTGTACGGAAGAACAGATGCAGGCCGAGTCTGCGGCGTTCATTAAGCTCACTCAGGCGGTATATGCCGATTTCGGTTTCTCGGACATCGAACTGAAGCTGTCTACCCGTCCCGAGAAGCGCGTCGGCTCGGATGAGCTCTGGGACAAGGCTGAGGCTGCTCTGGCCTCGGCCCTGGAAAGTGCCGGCCTACCTTATGATCTGCAGCCTGGTGAGGGGGCGTTCTACGGTCCTAAGATCGAGTTCTCCCTGCGTGATTGTCTCGGGCGGGTATGGCAATGCGGCACGCTGCAGTTGGACTTCAATCTGCCGGTGCGTCTTGGTGCGGAATACGTCAGTGAGAACAATGATCGACAGCATCCCGTCATGTTGCACAGAGCGATCCTTGGATCTTTCGAGCGCTTCATCGGTATTCTGATCGAGCACTATGAAGGGGCTTTCCCTGCATGGCTCGCGCCGACGCAGGCGGTGATCATGAATATCACCGATAAGCAGGCCGTTTTTGCCGCTGAAGTCGAAAAAACGCTCCTCCAAAGCGGGTTTCGTGCCAAGTGTGACTTGAGAAACGAAAAGATCGGCTTTAAAATCCGCGAGCATACTTTGCTCAAGACTCCCTATCTCTTGGTTATCGGAGATAGGGAGGTTGAGACACGATCCGTTGCAGTGCGCACCCGTGAAGGCGTCGATATGGGGTCCATGCCCCTCGATCAATTCGCGCAGATGCTGACACAAGCGGTTTCCCGGCGTGGTCGCCAAGAATTGGAGTAATGACTATTAAGCGTGAAATGAGACAGGATAAACGAGCTGCACCCAAGGCCCCGATCAACGAGAATATCTCGGCTCGTGAGGTCCGTTTGATTGGTGCTGACGGCGAGCAGATTGGCATCGTCTCGATTGATGAAGCGCTGCAAGTAGCAGAAGAAGCGAAGCTGGATCTGGTTGAGATTTCTGCCGATGCGATTCCGCCGGTATGCCGGATCATGGATTACGGCAAGCATCTGTTTGAAAAGAAGAAGCAGGTAGCTGCGGCGAAGAAGAACCAGAAGCAGATTCAGGTTAAAGAAGTAAAGTTTCGTCCAGGGACGGAAGAAGGGGACTACCAGGTCAAGCTACGTAACCTGGTGCGTTTCCTGAGTGACGGGGACAGGGCCAAGGTATCATTGCGATTCCGTGGTCGTGAGATGGCCCATCAGGAGCTGGGGATGGAATTGTTGAAGCGGGTCGAGAATGATCTCGCTGAATATGGTTCGGTCGAACAGCATCCGAAGATGGAAGGACGCCAGCTGATCATGGTCATCGCTCCCAAGAAGAAAAAGTAACCCCCAGGGCACTGGCAGGCCTTGCGGTTATTTGTAATCACCCACAATGTGGAGTACCGAACATGCCAAAGATGAAGACTAAAAGTGGTGCTGCGAAGCGCTTCAAGAAGACTGCTAACGGCTTCAAGCACAAGCACGCTTTCAAGAGCCACATCCTGACCAAAATGTCCACCAAGCGTAAGCGTCAGCTGCGCGGTTGCTCGCAAGTGCACCCGTCCGACGTTGCAAAGGTGGCGCGCATGCTGCGCGTTCGTTGATTCGGTCAAGACTCAGAGGAATAACTCATGGCTCGTGTTAAGCGTGGCGTCGTAGCCCGTCGTCGTCACAAGAAAATTCTGAAACTCGCCAAAGGCTACTACGGAGCGCGTTCGCGCGTATTCCGCGTTGCCAAGCAGGCGGTAATCAAGGCTGGCCAGTACGCCTACCGTGACCGCCGTCAGCGGAAGCGTCAGTTCCGCGCTCTGTGGATTGCCCGTATCAACGCTGGTGCTCGTGTCAACGGTCTGTCTTACAGCCGTCTGATCGCCGGTCTGAAAAAGGCGGCCATCGAAATTGATCGCAAGGTTCTGGCCGATCTGGCAGTGAACGAAAAAGCGGCGTTTGCTGCGATTGTCGAGAAAGCCAAAGCTTCTCTGGCCTAAGCCCCGGCAATCGCGAATCTTCGGGTTCGTTGCAACGTCATCAATAGGGGAAGAGCCTTGTGCTCTTCCCCTATTTCGTATCTGAGAAGGGGCTTTTGCAAAAGGGCGCTTGGCAGTCGGTCGCTACGGGACGATACCAGCGCGGTTCTGCAAGAACCTCTGGAGGTTATGTACATGGAAAATTTGGATGCACTGGTCTCGCAAGCGCTTGAGGCTGTGCAACGAAGTGAAGACGTTGCGGCTCTCGAGCAGGTGCGCGTCCAATATCTGGGTAAGAAGGGCGAGCTCACCCAGTTGATGCAAACCCTGGGGAAGCTTTCTGCTGGGGAGCGTCCGCAGGCTGGTGCGCTGATCAATGCCGCCAAGAGCAGTGTTCAGGATGTCCTGAATGCTCGCAAGGCTGACCTAGAGAAGGCTGCTTTGGATGCCAAATTGTCAGCCGAGCGAATCGATGTGACACTGCCAGGGCGCGGCGAGGCGTCCGGTGGGCTGCACCCGGTAACTCGTACCTTGGAGCGCGTCGAGCAGTTCTTCAGTCGCATTGGTTACAGCGTGGCAGAAGGTCCTGAGGTTGAAGATGACTACCATAACTTCGAGGCGCTGAATATTCCGGGGCATCACCCGGCGAGGGCGATGCACGATACCTTCTACTTCAACGCCAACATGTTGCTGCGCACGCATACCTCACCGGTTCAGGTGCGCACCATGGAATCACGTCAACCTCCCATTCGTATCGTCTGCCCCGGACGCGTCTATCGTTGCGATTCCGATATCACTCATTCCCCCATGTTCCATCAGGTCGAAGGTCTGCTGATCGACGAAGGCGTAAGCTTTGCCGATCTGAAAGGCACCATTGAAGAGTTCCTGCGGGTGTTTTTCGAGAAGCCGCTAGGTGTTCGCTTCCGCCCGTCCTTCTTTCCGTTCACCGAGCCCTCTGCAGAAGTCGACATGCAGTGCGTGATGTGCAGTGGCAAGGGTTGCCGAGTGTGCAAGCAGACCGGCTGGCTTGAGGTCATGGGCTGCGGCATGGTGCATCCGAACGTGTTGAGGATGTCCGGGATCGATCCGGAGCGTTACTCTGGGTTCGCCTTCGGCATGGGGGTCGAGCGTCTCGCTATGCTACGTTACGGTGTCAATGACTTGCGCCTGTTCTTCGACAACGATCTGCGGTTTCTTGCGCAATTTCGCTAGTACCGCCGCCCGTCAACGAACTATTAGGAGAGCAGGATGAAATTCAGTGAACAATGGCTGCGGAGCTGGGTAAACCCGCAGGTTTCCCGCGAGGAGCTGGTTGCTCGTCTGTCCATGGTGGGGCTTGAGGTTGATGCTGTGACGCCCGTTGCTGGCAGCTTCAGCGGTGTGTTTGTCGGTGAGGTCCTCGAAACTGTGCAGCATCCTGATGCCGACAAGCTTCGGGTCTGTCAGGTCAGCAATGGAAGTGAAACCTTTCAGGTTGTGTGCGGAGCGCCGAATGTGCGGCCTGGCCTGAAAATCCCCTTTGCGATGATCGGCGCTCAGTTGCCGGGCGACTTCAAGATCAAGAAGGCCAAGCTCCGTGGTGTCGAATCCAACGGCATGCTTTGCTCGGAAACCGAGTTGCAGGTGGGTAGTGACGATAGCGGCCTGATGGAGCTGAGCGGCGACGCGCCGGTCGGTGCCGATGTTCGTGAGTATCTCGGTCTTGACGATGCAAGCATTGAAATCGGTTTGACCCCAAACCGCGGTGATTGCCTCTCCATCGCTGGCTTGGCTCGTGAAGTTGGCGCCATTTATGACTCAGTGGTGAGTCCGGTGCAATTCGCCGTGGCCCCGCTGCACCATGACGACACCTGTCCAGTCGAGGTCCTGGCCCCCAAGGCATGCCCGCGTTATCTCGGGCGTGTTATCCGTAATGTTGATCTGTCGCGCCCGACGCCGCTTTGGATGGTTGAGCGCCTTCGCCGCTCCGATATCCGTAGCATTGATGCGGTCGTCGATGTAACCAACTACGTAATGCTCGAATTGGGTCAGCCCTTGCATGCCTTCGATCTTGCCGAGATCAAGGGCGGTATCCGGGTTCGGATGGCTGAGGAGGGCGAAAAGCTCGTCTTGCTTGATGGTCAGGAGATCACCCTGCGTGGGGATACGCTCGTTATTGCAGACCATCAGCGCGCTCTTGCCATCGCCGGTGTCATGGGTGGAGAGCACAGCGGCGTAAGCACTGCTACCCAGGATATCTTCCTCGAAAGTGCTTTTTTCGACACCATTGCGCTGGCCGGCAAGGCTCGTTCCTACGGCTTGCACACCGATGCGTCCCATCGCTACGAGCGGGGCGTCGACTCGCAGCTCGCCCGTCAGGCGATGGAGCGCGCAACGAGTTTGCTACTGGATATCGTCGGCGGCGAGGCGGGGCCGATCAGTGAGGCGGTCAGCGAAAGCGACTTGCCGAAAGTCGCTCCGGTAACTTTGCGCGCTGAGCGTATCAACCAGATGCTGGGGCTGGAGATGGATGGCGCCGAAGTGGTGCGCCTGCTGACATCCTTGGGCTTGGTGATTACCGAAGAGGCTAAAGGTCGCTGGCAAGTCTGTGTGCCGAGTCATCGCTTCGATATCAGCCTTGAGGTCGATCTGATCGAAGAGCTGGGACGTCTATATGGCTACGATCGACTGCCCGTGCGTTATCCGCAAGCTCGGCTTGCGCCTGAGGCAAAGCCTGAGGCTCGTGCCGAACTGCCGGTGCTCCGGCGTTTGCTGGTCGCCCGAGGGTATCAAGAGGCGATCACTTACAGCTTCATCGATCCCAAGCTGTTCGAGCTGTTCAGCCCTGATATGAAGCCGTTGCAGCTTGCCAATCCGATCTCCGCGGATATGGCGGCCATGCGCGCGTCGCTTTGGCCAGGGTTGGTCAAGGCGCTGCAGTACAACCTCAACCGGCAGCAATCACGCGTGCGCTTGTTCGAGGCGGGGTTGCGCTTTGTTGGTCAGTTGCAGGAGCTTGAGCAGGAAAGCATGCTGGCCGGCGTGTTAACCGGAAGCCGTCAGCCCGAAGGTTGGACTAACTCGCGCGAGGCGGTGGATTTTTACGACATCAAGGCAGATGTCGAAGCGCTGCTAGCTTCTGCCGGAAATGCTGGCGTCTATCGTTTCGTTGCGGGAGAACATCCGGCGCTGCACCCAGGGCAGACCGCGCGTATCGAGCGCGACGGGCGATTGGTTGGATTCGTTGGGAGTCTCCATCCTGAGTTGGCAAGCACCTTGGGTATCGATCAGCCGGTTTACATGTTCGAGCTGAAGCTTGGCGAGATTGCCGAAGGGCGGATGCCTTCCTTTGCGGAGCTGTCGCGATTCCCGGAAGTTCGACGAGACCTTGCCGTGCTGGTCGGGCGGGAGATTGCGGCCGAAGACATCCTGGGTTGTATTCGTGAGGCTGCGGGCGAGAATCTGACAGACCTCAAGCTATTTGATGTCTATCAAGGGAAAGGTATTGATCCCCTTAGCAAAAGTATGGCAGTCGGCTTGACCTGGCAGCACCCATCGCGCACTCTAAACGACGATGAGGTGAGCGATGCGATGCAGAAAATCCTCACCTCCCTGGAAGAAAGGTTCAATGCCACGTTAAGGAAATAGCGTATGGGGGCTCTGACGAAAGCTGAAATGGCGGAACGTCTATATGAAGAGCTGGGCTTGAATAAGCGCGAGGCCAAGGAGTTGGTCGAGCTGTTTTTTGAGGAGATTCGTCAGGCCCTCGAGCATAACGAGCAGGTCAAGTTGTCCGGGTTCGGCAACTTCGACCTGCGCGATAAGCGTCAGCGGCCCGGGCGTAACCCGAAAACAGGCGAGGAAATTCCTATCACGGCACGTCGCGTCGTGACGTTCCGTCCAGGGCAGAAGCTCAAAGCGAGAGTCGAGGCCTATGCTGGAACCAAGTCATAACGACGAGCTGCCGTCGATCCCAGGGAAGCGCTACTTCACTATCGGTGAAGTCAGTGAGCTTTGTGCGGTGAAGCCGCATGTGCTTCGCTATTGGGAACAGGAGTTTCCTCAGCTCAATCCGGTGAAGCGTCGCGGCAACAGGCGCTATTACCAGCGCCAAGACGTCTTGATGATCCGCCAGATTCGAGCGCTTCTTTACGACCAGGGTTTCACCATCGGTGGGGCCAGGCAGCGTATGTCTGGCGAAGAGGCTCGCGACGATACTACGCAGTACAAGCAACTGATCCGGCAGATGATTTCAGAGCTGGAAGATGTTCTGCAGGTGCTGAGGAAATAGTCAGTCTGGCGCCTAAAAAACTTTCACATTTTCAGATGCTTAATGTATAGTTCGTTCCGCTTTCAGCAGAGCTGGAGGCGATAGTCGGGGCGTAGCGCAGCCTGGTAGCGCACTTGCATGGGGTGCAAGGGGTCGAGTGTTCGAATCACTCCGTCCCGACCAAAAAAACCTAGAAAATCCAGTCACTTAGCGGTGATTGGATTTTTTTATGCCCGCTTATTTTTCGGTGCTCCCCAGAAAATGGCTTTCTGGTTGCCAATTGGTTGCCAATTGAGATTCGCAAGAGGCATAGTCATCTGAACGGTAGGGGCGCTTTGCTTGCGCCCGATAGAACAGATTGGCGCAAACAGCCCAAGGAATGCATTGGATGCGTCAACAAGTACAGGACTGCTACTTGAAATGAATGACTCCTACCTATCAACCCTGCTGCAAATGCGGCTACGCGTGATGAGTGGCTGGCAGCAGTGCTGCGCTCCGTGGGGCTAGAACCCAGTAAGCTCTCAAAACGCGTGCAGATGCATTTCATCGCCAGGCTGGCCGCGCTGGTCGAGCCCAATTACAACTACATTGAGTTGGGACCGCGAGGCACAGGTAAGTCCTATTTCTTCAGCGAGTTCTCACCTTACGCTACCTTGATCTCGGGCGGGCAAGCGACCAAGGCCACGCTGTTCTACAACAACGCACGCCGCAAGGTAGGTTTGGTTGGATTCTGGGACACGGTCGCCTTTGACGAGGTCGGCGGGATCAAGGTGCGCGATCCAGACACGATCCAGATTATGAAAGACTTCATGGCCAATGGTCGCTTTTCGCGCGGCGCCGAAGTCATTGCCGATGCCAGCCTGAGTTTTGTCGGCAACATCGATGTGTCTGTGCAGCAGGTGGTCAATTCCAACGAGCACGACCTGTTTCAGCCCTTGCCACCAGAGCTCGACCTGGCCGTGATGGACCGCTTCGCCGCGTACATCCCGGGCTGGGAAATGCCCAAGAACAGCAGCGAGTTCCTGACCAACAACTACGGGTTCATTACCGACTACCTGGCGGAGGCCTTCCACTACCAGTTCAAGCACACGAACCGGTATGAGGAAGTGAGCAAGAGTATTCGACTCGGTAAATCGATCGAGGGGCGCGACGAAAAAGGCATCAAAAAGACCGTCTGCGCATTCTTGAAGGTACTGCACCCGAACGGCCCACCGACTGACGACGAGTTCGAAGAATACGTGGCCTACGCGATCGAGTGCCGGCGCCGCGTCAAGGAGCAGATGAACAAGCGCAAACCAGATGACGAGTTTGCGCGCATCAATCTGTCCTACTTCAAGGCCGGCGGTGAGGAAGTGGTGGTGTTCTGTCCGGAGTCGAAGGATGCGCCGGCAACACAAGAGCCGGCGCGTCGTCGTTTGAGCCAGGCAGGTGAGCAGCCCATCGAAACAGTCGAAGTGCAGCCGGCCGTGCAGCCCGCGCCTATCGTTGCGACAGAATCTTCAATGGCCCCGTCGCCGATTCCGCCAACACCAGCAGTGGATGCGCCACCAGCAGTGGAGCTGAAGGAGCAGCACTTCAGCATCCTTTATGGCGACACGGGTTACAGCTATGAATCGATTCTTGGCCCCTACTTGCAGGGCGCGAAGGCCGTCGTCATCGAAGACCCGTACATCCGGCTGCAACACCAGATCCAGAACTTCGTGCGCTTCTGCGAGACGGTGTTGAAAGCCGGTACCGTGAAGAAGATCAGCCTAATCACCGGCTACGAGGACAAGACCCAGTTGGCCGACATCGCCGAGAAGCTCGATGAGCTGAAACAGAGTCTGCTGGAGCTGGATGTCGAACTGGAGGTGAAGCTCAACCCGAACATCCATGACCGCGAAATCCGTCTGGATAATGGCTGGGTCATCAAGATCGGGCGAGGACTGGACTTCTACCAGAAGCCTGGGGGGTGGTTCGAGGTGGGCGCGAACGATCTGAGCCTGCGCAAGTGCCTTGAAACCAAGGTGGATATCTTCCGAGCATGATGCAAAAGACAGGCGCCAAACTGCCAACCCGCAGAGTGAATGGATAGAAGCGCATGGACCGTATCGATATTGCTTTGTGGGATGCGCTTCGTGAATCCACCTGGGACACCTTGCTCCTGGGGAACGGGGCCAGCATTGCCATCCATAGGGAATTCGCATATCCAACGCTTCATAGCGTCGCCGACGCGAAAGGTTTGCTCCCAACCACCGCGCCAATCTTTGCGAAACTGGGGACGACCGACTTTGAACATGTGTTGCTCGCATGCTGGTATGCGGAGCACGTCAACGCGGCCCTGGGGTCACCGTCGGCCGATATCTCTGCGGCCTACTCGGAAGTACGCACAGCACTGATCGAAGCGGTGCACAGCGTGCATCCGGTACATGCCGATGTTGCGGCCGACTTGCAGCGGGTTGGTGCATTCGCGAGCTCGTTCCCAACTGTCGTCAGCCTGAACTACGACCTCACCCTGTACTGGGCCATGCTGCTGTTCAATGCAGAAAACGGCAGCTGGTTCAAGGATGCCTTCCATCACGGTGAATTTCAGACGGACTGGGAGTACCTGCGGAGGCCATATGGGCACGCTGCCGGAGCAACGCTGGTGTTCTACCCGCACGGCAGTCTTTCCGTGGCTCGCGACTACATTGGTGACGAGACAAAGATCGCGGCATCCACTGGCGCGACGGGCGATTTGCTCGAAGCGATCACCCGAAAGTGGTCGTCCGGGCACTACGTGCCAGTGTTTGTTAGCGAAGGAACCAGCAAGGAGAAAGTCGCCGCGATTCGCCGGAGTCACTACCTGACGAACGTGTACGAGGAAGTCCTGCCAGCGATCGGCGAGAGTTTGGTCGTTTATGGCTGGAGCTTTGACGAACGGGACCAGCATGTGCTTGATGCAATTTCGGCGAATCCGCCGAAGCGAATGGCTGTCTCCGTGTTCACTGGTCAGCCAGATGGAGATCAGCAAGCGTTCTGCCACCAGGTGCTCAAGGCTGCTGGCCGGTCTTTGGCAGGCACCACCGTGACGTTTTTTGATTCGCAGAGCCCGGGTTGCTGGAACAGTTGACCGAGCTACTTTAAGCGACATCTCAGACTTCGAGTGCGGGCTCAACCAGCCCAAAAACCGAGCCTCATTGCGCTGACTGAGTCTGGATAGCCACCATTGATGGGCTTTCGGACTGGTTTAATTCCGGAACATGGACCCATCAAAAATTGACGCTGCGGCTTGGTGATCGGGATCGGTTTTCCCCGGCCGCTCGGAGCGGTCAATTGCGGTGCGGGTATTATGCTTTATCTCTTACTACCCGCAGGGTTCGTGCTGAATCACAGGTATCTATCCATCAAGCCTACTGGTACCAAGCCGCCATAAGCTAAAAACGTATCATCACGGATGGACGATGCGATTCAAGTATCCAATCAATAGGTGATCAGGCAGGGAAGATGTAACAGTTAAAAAATACACAACAGGCACTGGTTATGAAACTCAACCACTGCGAAGTCATAGCCATGTTCAACGATACGCGTCCCTATACCTTCCAGCGCTACCCGCTCAGACATCCCGACAATAATAACCTCCACTTGTACTTTGGCGAGTCCTTCGAAGGCCTACCTGTAATGGTTAATAAAGGGCCTTTCATCCAGGAGTATCTTTCGGATCTCAAGCACACCATTGAGTTAGCTCTGGCTGAGTATCCGAGGGTGTTGGCCTTCCGGGTGGATCTCAGACTCCCCCAAGGCATTGAACTGCCAGACTACGCTTATACAAACCAGGTCATCAGTCGGTTCATCGAGTCTTTCAACGCCAAGATTCAATACCATCGTGGTCAGTTACGTGATCAGAGCCAGTGGGCTCGTCGCTGCAAGGTGCGCTACGTCTGGGCGAGAGAGATTGGATCTGGAGGAAGACCGCACTACCATCTGGTGTTTTTGCTCAACCGCGATGCATATTTCGCGGTGGGGAAGTTGCATTCAAAGAAACTCAATTTGATTTCTCGCTTACAAGGAGCATGGGCCAGCGCGCTGAGGTTGCCGATCACAACGGCTGAGGACCTAGTGCATATCCCCGATAATGCGACGTATCGAATAGATCGATACCCCCGTTACAAAAAGGTTGCTGGCAGTGATCACAAGGTATTGGTGTATGAACTACCAGACCTGTTCTATCGGGCCAGTTACCTATGTAAGGTCGCTACGAAGTCTTACGGGGATCGCCAGCGAGGGTTCGGTACCAGTAGGGGGTAATAGCAGGCTTCGACCGGGCGGGAAGCAACCCGCCCGGCTGAGCGGATGATCGACCAACAGGGGATGAGTATGTCGGTACTGAATATTCACAGTCCGATGGAGAGCCATGGTTGGTACCTTGATATGCTTTCGAAAAAAGACCAAAATAAAGACCTTAAAAGGGGGTCATATTATGCAGAGCGTATTAGCCGATGTCGCCGTCAGCGTTTCTGAGCTGAAGAAAAACCCATCTGGGATCCTGGCCGGCGCTGGTGGAATGCCGGTGGCGGTTCTCAACCACAATCGCGTGATGGGCTACATTGTGCCTGCTGAGCTGTACGAGCAGATGATGGATCGCCTAGATGATCTGGAGCTGATCGAGGTGGTTAAAGCCCGCTCTGGAGAGAAGGGTATCCCGGTGAATCTGGATGACCTATAAGCTTGAATTTCTGCCTTCCGCGCTCAAGGAGTGGAAGAAGCTTGGTCATACGGTGCGAGAACAAGCCAAAAAAAAACTCGTTGAGCGTCTTGACGCGCCCAAGGTGCAGGCTGATGCCTTAAGGGATATGCCTGGGCACTACAAGATCAAGCTGCGTACAGCGGGATATCGATTGGTCTATCGGGTTGAGGGTGAAAGGTTAGTTGTACTGGTGGTGGCTGTGGGCAAGCGCGAGCGTGGGGCAGCATACCAGTCGGCCAAGAAACGTTAGCCGGAGCAAAAAAGAAAGGTGGAAACCATTGTGGGCAGCCTTTCGACTACCCACGCTGGTCTATGGAGATCGTTGGGTTGTTCGCATTTGCAGCTTTCGATAAATCCAGCAGGCCAGCAGCACCGCGATCAGCAGCGGCGGAAAACGCACCATCAGAATCACCAGCAGCAACATTGCCGCGCTGCCGGCAAGGATGCCGGCAAACACGAATAAGGCAACGAAGGTCCGTAGCAGTAGCTTCATGCTCGTTCGTCTCCTACAGGTAGCCCTGTTCCGCCAACGACACGCATCCGTCGCGGCCCACGATGATGTGATCCAGCGTTCGCACCCCGACCAGATTAAGCGCCTCCTTCAGTTTATTGGTCAGCGTGCGGTCAGCCTGGCTGGGTTCGGGATCGCCGGAGGGGTGGTTGTGCACCAGAATCACGGCAGCAGCGTTGTGCTTCAGAGCAATCTTGACGACTTCCCTGGGGTAGACGCTCGCGCCGTCCAGGGTGCCCCTGAACAGCTCGTGAAAGGCAATGACCCGGTGCTTGCAATCCAGCATCAGCAGAGCGAAGACTTCGTATTCATAGGCCTCCAGCAAGGCCTGCAGGTGGCTGAATACATCCCGTGGTGCGGTCAGTTGTCGTCCCCGGCGTAGGCGCAAGCTGGCCAGCTGTTTGGCCATCAGCAGGATGTCGGCTTCGGTGACCGGTGATTCGATCAGGTAGGTGCCAGCGGTCTCGCCGGCTTTGATTTTGTGCAGTCTCATCATCAGCTCCTTTAGCCGGGTGGGCAGGCTCAGGCATTCAGGGATTGGTGCTGGGCTTCCAGCTTTTCAGCCAGGCTGGGTTTGCCTGAGGTGTGGTTGGTGGATCTGGGGCGGTGTTCATCGCCGCTGCTTTCTGCGGGGAAAAACTCGTCGACGATGGCGCTGACGTCTTCCTCGCTGTCCTCGAAGGCGCCGTTGCCGAAACCGCGCTTTGCCGCTTCGTCTAGCGCGTTCTGATCGAAACCCGCCGCTTGCCGCTGTTCATCGAGCTCGCTGGCCAAGCGCAGCGCCTCGGTCATGTCCATGCCGCTACGTGCCGTCAGGTCGGTGTAAAAGATCGGTGTGCCGTGGCTCTGGCGAGTGGACTTGCCACGCAGACGCAGTTCCAGCGGCAGGCAGGCCAGGCGGTTACCCGATATGGCCTGGAAGTAATGCAGGCGAGCCGCAAGTGTGCGGATGCTGTTGAAGCCAGTGGTGCGAAACACAAAGCTGCCCAGCGGATCCTCATCGCCGATGATCACGTTCAGTCGGCCATAGGGCTTGCAGGCACCGCCTTTCGCCATCGGGCAGGCATCCGGTGAAGGGCAGGGCAGTGACTGCATACCGTCCTGGGTCACCCGCTTGCAGGTCTCGCCATTGCCTACGCAAATAGGGCGACCCGATTGCCGGTCGAACAGCGTGTAATCCGCGCGGAAATTCAGTTCCGGCTCGTTGAATAGCAGCCGTACTGGGATGCTGCGCAGCTTGTCGTCCTTGCCTTGGCGCAGCTCATCATTGAGCGGATGCACCAGCCAGCCGTCGCGGCTCTGTACTTGGGAAGTGATGGTGAATTGGTCATCCTTCTCCGGCAGACGCTTGCCGTTCTTCTCGATGACCTTGCCGATGGAAATCCGCCCGAGCACCGGCGGGGTGATAGCCAGACCTTTGAGCATGGTTGTTCTCCTAGAAATGAAAAAGCGCCAGCCACACAGCGCGAGCTGCATGGGCTGGCCAAGGGGAGGGAGCGATGAGAAGAGGTTGGAATCAGCCGACCAGGAAGCGCCGTGCGCCGGGTTTGATCAGGGAGTATTTGGCTTTCAGGTGCGGTCTCTCCTGAAGTAGCCGGGCCACGTCGAAGCCGACGCTGTCTTTGGCTTTACGCCAGCTGATGTACCCGTTGGTGAACTCAGCCCGACTGGCCTCGCCCATGGCCTGTTGCAGCATCTGCTTGAGCTGGGCTTCACGCTTTTCCTTATCGGCAATCGCTTGGCGCAGTGCTTTGAGCTCAATGTAGGCCGCTGACAATCCAGCATGACCGCTGAAATCCACGGTCTCGCCCGAATCCGTTGGGAAAAGGCAGCGCAGGGCGGTCTCGGCGGAAGCTGTGCCGTCGGCGGGGGGTGGGGTATCGGTTTCCACGTACTGCCAGAAGCGCCGTTCGAGCTCGATCAGGCGAGCAATCATCTGCTCATCCCGCTCTATGCGATGGATCTCCAGATGCTGCCCTCCGAGCACAACCGCCACATCAGCAGCCTGCTTCCCGGTGACGGCGAGCTGGTGCATCACCTGTAGCTGTACATATTCGGGCACGCCCTCTTTCCAGAGGCGTGCCCCGTTTATGCCGGCTGTCTTGCATTCGAGGATCTGCACGTCGTCGGCACCGATTACTTCTCGGTCGATATTGGCTAGCATCCAGGGCAGCTCTGGATCCGGGTGCTGCAGCACGGCATTGATTCGGCGGACCTTGTTCTTGGTGCGCTTGCTGTAATGCCAGGCCACGATGGGCTCTAGGACGTTGCCCCAGTACATCGGGCTGTCCTCATCATCAGGATCGGTCTTCGGCAATCCGGTATCTCGCCCGGTCTTTTCCAGCCACAGTTCCAGTTGCGATTTGTAGGGGTTGAGGCCGACGGCAGCGGCTGCATCGGAGCTGCCGATGCCTTGCTTGCGGACTGACAGCCAATCTTCGCGAGGCAATTCCTTGGTGCTGATCAGACGCAAAGCCGGACGGGGTTTGCTGGTACTGCGGTTCAATGAGGTTGCTTTCATGCTGTTCACCTTGCAGACATAAAAAAGGCCCAGCCAGCGCGAAGCTGACCGGGCGATACGGTTGAGATGGGGTGACGGGGGTTAGGCAGCGAGCTGAAGAGCGGTATCCAGGGCGCGTTGTTTGATCTGTGCGCCTTGGCCGAACCAGGCTGAATCAAGCCGGTACTCGGTGCTGCGTGCACGCCGTTCGTGATCTACGTATTCGGTCACGGCATTCAGCAGGCCCCAGGCGGTGCCCTTTGCCGATTCCAGCTGACTGCCCCGGCCACGGCCTTCGTACAGCTCCTGAACCTTGCGCAGGGCGCGTTCGTTGGGTAGCTGTTCAGGAAGCTGGCCGGTCGGACTGACCTCGCACATGACGTTCATAAAGAAGCCCATTGCCTCATGCCACTGCACCTTGCGCTCAGCCAGATGGCGCATGCGGTACATGAAGTCGTCCCATTGCGAGACGGCGATGCCGAGCTGCTTCTTCACCAGATTCGGATCGAAGCGAGTGTTGTGCGGCACCTTGATGGCTCGGCTGGTTCCGTCCAGGGCGATGGTCAGGGTGTTGTTGCACACCACGCGAACAGTGGTCGGCGTTGCGGTGGTGGCCAAGGTGCCGTCGCATGACGTAGCCAATAGCAGGTAGCCGTTGACCTGGTCGTTACCCTTGATCGCCGTGCCTTGCCCAGTGCGTGCAAGCGCCCAGAACTTGCGCCCACCCTTGAGCACGCCGGCTGTCTCCAGCTCATAGCCGGAGACCTCGGTTAGATCCCGGTAAAACTCCAGTACCTCGCGTGGCTGCACGGTGTGATAACGCTTGGAGACCACTGACAGCGGGGCTTTGGTATCCGAGCGATAGAGCACCTTCTGCTCAGGGAAGGAATGAATCGTACCGAGGTGGCCGATGGCGTCCGATTTGAAATGAACGGGGCTTTCCAAGATTTGCCAGTCCATTCCAGCTTCACGTTGCCAGGCCTCAATGGGCTGTTTTTGCGGCAGGTTGTTGCCCAGACCGTGCCAAGGGGTAGCGCCAGCGTAGGCCATGGTTTCGACGAGATGAGCCATGAGAACGATTCCTTTGGGTGCGCGCCGGCATAAAGCGCTGCGCAGAGCGCAGCACCGGCTGGGAGTCAGAGAAAAGAGGGAGTGGAGCCGCCTGGTCAGGTCGGCAGATTGAAGCGATGCCCGCAGAGCAGGCAGAGGTTGTTAGCCAGGACGTGGCGATCGAGCTTGTGGCCAAGCTGAGCGCCGAGCGCGCAGCCACCGACGCCACCGGCCAGTCCGCCGAGGATGGCACCGGAGATTGAGCCGACGGTAATGCCGACAGGGCCGGCAATAGCGCCAATAGCCGCCCCGGCTTGACCGCCAGCCAGCGCAGCACTGATGCCACGAGCGGCACCGCCGACTGTGCCGACAGCAGCGGCGATCTTCATAGCGTGGTGGAAGGAAGCGACTTTTGGAGAGCGACAGCGAGGGCACTGCAATGACATGGGGTGAACCTTCTTGGTGGTGATGTCATGGCAGTTATGTGCTGTCAAAAAAAATACGAATGGAATTTTTGATCCAGGGTTGGCATCGCTACTACTGCTACCGCTGCTACAGAGGTAGCAGTAGTAGCAAGTAGCAGGGTGCTGCTGAGTTTAAAAAAACAACAAAAATTAAAAATCACAAGTCTCGATTGATGTCAAGGATGCCACTGAAAGAAATCTTTGTTTAGCAGCACAGCTGTTCCCGCCTCTGCCAATGGATACCGTTGAGGTGTCGAAGGAGGACGTATGCAAACAAAAAATTTTGATGATGAATTTCGAGTGGTTCGTATCAGCCGGCTTCAGGAAATGATCGGACTCAGTAGGTCGACTATTTATGAGCGAATTAAACCAAAATCAAATTGGTTTGATCCAGACTTTCCTAAACCGTTCAAAATCGGAAGCTATGCAGTTGGATGGGATTTTCGGGAAGTGAAAGAATACATTGAACTGAAAAAACAGGTGGGCAGATGATGCCGTGTGGCCGGAGGACGGCACGGCAGCCCTCGTGGGGTTCATTGGTACCAGAGCCTAAGCCAGCGGTGAATAAGCTTATTGCGCAGGATCTTGTTCCTGATCTGCCCTTCGAGATTTTCTCTGAAGCGGTCGATGAGGTGCAGAGGAATGTAATGGCTCCGAGGGAGTTGGCGGTATGCTCCGCGTTGGCAATTATTTCATTGGCCTGCCAAGGGCTATATGATGTTAAATCTCCTCTCGGGAATGTCTGTCCGTTGTCGTTGGCTATCATGGCGATTTCTGGTTCTGGAGACGGAAAGTCACCGACGCTTCGTGCGTTTGCCGCAAGTGTATTTAAATATCAAGAAACGCTTCTTGCTGAGCGTGAACTTGATTTGATTAAGTACAAGACCAGCCACGGAATTTGGTTCGAGATTTTAAAAGCGTATAGAGCTGATTTAAGGAAGCGTGTAAAGCGGGGTGAGAGTGCGGAAGAAGTTGCAGGATTGATTCGAAAACATCACGAAATAGAGCCAAGACCGCCGTTGAATCTGCTTTTTCTTAATGATGATGTGACAGTTCAGGCTTTGTTCCAAACCATGAATGGAGGCTTGTCATCGGCTGGGTGGATATCAAGTGAAGCTTCAGGAATTCTTAAGGGAGGGGCGCTCCAACATTTTGACAAAATTAATTCAGTGTGGAGTGGAGATGGTGTGCGTGTGGGACGAGTTTCAAGTGAGTCCTATCAGGTGCCTGATGCAAGACTTACGCTTTGCTTGATGATTCAGCCTAATGTTTTCGAGTCATTCAATGAGGTAAAGGGGGATAACGCAAGAGGGACAGGTTTTACTTCGCGTTTTTTATTTTGCCGGCCTAGGTCAACACAAGGAACTAGAATTGCTGATGGATCTGAGCGGCGATGGGATGCTTGCGAAAGATTTGGAACCAGGGCAGTTGCTCTCTTGAAGGATTACGTTGAGCGCTGTCGCCTTGGAGACAGTGCCCGCCAGGTGATTAGATTGTCTGAGCGCGCAAATGATGTCTGGATAAAAACGCGAAACGAAATAGAAAGAGAAATGACTCAAGAAGGCAGGTATGGCTGGGCGCCAGATCATGCTTCAAAGCTCGCCGAAAATATGATTAGGTTGGCTGCGCTTTTTCACGTGTTTGAAGGACGTGAAGGGGATATTTCTGAGATGACGATGAGGGGAGCTGTTGAGCTTGGTTATTGGTTTTCACGTCAGTTTGATAAGATTTTCAGTCCTGATACGATACTGGCAAACGATGCAAATGAGCTTCACGCTTGGCTTAGGGCTCATTACGAAAAAACTGGTGATAGGCGGATTGAAAGGAATTATGTCAGGCGTTATTGCGCTAATAGGCTTAGGGATTCAGGGAGGCTGGATGAACTATATGAAAAGCTTGCCAGTGATGGATTGATTCGCCTTGTGCATGAAGGTAAAAAAGGGGTTGTGATTCTTAATTGAGAAGGCTGGATTTAATGGGTTCATATGACTCGGTTGATAGGGTAAGGGCAGTTTCGCTTGAGGATAATTTACACAGGCTGCGTGCTGGATTGCGATATGTCTTTTCAAGGCGCTGGCCTAAAGAGATGTTTGGCGATTTTTCAAAAAGAGTATCGATTTTTCTCGATGAAGATAAAAGGATTTCTGAGAAAAATATTCTTTGGTGTTGGTTGAAGGAGGAAGCGCGCGGGCCTGTTGAATTGAAAGAACGATTTTTCTATGCCTCGCTTTATTACTTTGCTGCAATGCGTGAATACGATAAGGAACGTGATGAAATGGCTGCATCCCTAGCCACAAGGTGTGCACTTGAGCTTGGCCGGTTTGATGGTTGGCAGGAGTTCATGTCTGTTGTAAATATTTCTTATAATGGCCGCCTCAAAGGTGCGCAGGCAGGTAAAAATATTAGGGATGCGTTGTATGAGAAGCTTCTTGAGTTGGTCAAAAGAGGCCCGGCAGACCCTAAGTCCGGATGGTCCTGTCACGAGGATGTTGTGAAGGATTTTGAGTTGATACTTGAAGGTTTTTTGGATGAGTCATTCAGTTCATTCAAAATAGATATTGGGGATTTTATTACTAGGTCACTCAAGAATGCAGGCGATGTAAGAAAAAATTACTTCATTTTCAAGAAAAACAAGGCGGCGGCAAAAACTGAGTGCAACACCTGACCTTTCCGGTACGGTGCTGCCCCTATGTCTTATTCCGAACTCAGCGTTGAAGAACGCGCCACCATTCAAATCAGCCGTGCCCAAGGGTTCAGCCTGCGCAAGATTGCTTGCTTGATCACCCGATCCCCTTCGACCATCAGCCGGGAGCTGCGCCGCAATCGAGATGTCTGTGGTGGCTACTCGGCCCGCATGGCCCAGCAGCAGATGCAGGCCCGCCGCCAAGGCTGTCGACCGAAACGAAAGCTGTTGCCGGGTGGTGAGCGCTTTCAGTTGGTGGCCCATATGCTGCGCGAGCGTTTGTCTCCCGAGCAGATTGCCGGCAAGCTGCGCAGCATGAACATTCCCAGCCTCAGAGATGCATACGTCTGTCGCGAGACGATCTATAACGCCATCTATGCCTTGCCGGTCGGCGAGCTGCGTAAGGAGCTGATCATCTGCCTGCGCCAAAGTAAGACGACGCGCCGGCCGCGCTCTGGCGGCGTGGATCGGCGTGGCCAGATCCCCGAGATGGTCAGCATCCATGTGCGCCCACCGGAGATCGAAGACCGACTGATGCCAGGGCATTGGGAAGGCGATCTGATCAAGGGCAAGGCCAACGCCTCGTCTGTAGGCACGCTGGTAGAGCGCACCAGTGGCTACCTGATGCTGGTAAAGATGAACGACGCGACGGCGACCTCGGCGATGGAAGGCTTCAGTGCAGCGCTCAATGGCATGCCGCTGGCGATGCGCAAGAGCATGACCTACGACCAGGGCCGAGAAATGGCGCGGCATGCTGAAATCACTCAGCAGACCGGGGTGGCCATTTACTTCTGCGACCCGCACAGCCCTTGGCAGCGCGGCAGCAACGAAAACATCAATGGCCTGATCCGCCAGTACCTGCCCAAAGGCGCAGACCTGTCGGTACACAGCCAGGAAGAACTGGATGCCATCGCACTGCAACTGAACATGCGCCCACGTAAGCGCTTCGACTTCAAATGCCCAATTGAAGTTATGGGCAAAGTGATGCAGGAAGCCATGGCTATGCGGCATGATGCGCCTGCTTCAATTCAATAACCGTGTTGCACTCAGCCCCTGCAACCGCCCACCCTTGGCCATACCGGTGACATTAGCGGTATGGATCGCCAACTTCTGGTCCATTGGACATGATCGTGCTTTTGGCCCAATTGGCATGCCATCTATAGGCTGTTTATCGACGGTATGCCGGTCGGCAACGAAACGATAGCGACCAGAGATAAACAAATACCATAGGAACTGTGCAATCACCCGGCAAAACATGATGGGTGTAAGTTGAGCCCTGCGGAATTTTCACCGGGAGGCATGCTTAAACGAATGGCGTTGGGCTCGCGGGAGTGGGTACCCGACCAACGTGCACGCTCAAATGATTACTCTTCTCCATAGTTTGATGCTCTCATAAGCCGTCTCCCTAGCCGTGTCACTTTCAATCAGGCATGCCGAGGAAAGGTGAGTTCGAACGTGGTCCGACCGTCTTTGCTGGCGACGGCCACGTGGCCTTTGTGGAGGTTCATCACTGAACGGACAATCGCTAGCCCCAAGCCTGCTCCACGAGGTTGTATGCCGTTCACGCGGTAAAAGCGGTCGAACAGGTGTGGGAGATGATCCGATTCGATAGTCGCGCCATGATTGGTGACAGTCAGCGAGACAATGTCTACGTTCTCCTCAAGGATCTTAAGTTCGACCGTGCTGCCAGTATTCGAATGCCGCAACGCGTTGGATAACAGGTTGGAAATCGCCCGTTGGACCATAAGCCGATTTCCTAAAACCACGGCATCGCCCGTTACTGTCGTTGCAACTCCCGCTTCTTCGGCGAGGACTTCGAAGTATTCACATACGCGCCTCGCCTCACTTCCTAAGGATAATTGTTCGAGCTTCAGTGCCGGGCTGGAGTGGCTGGCCTGGGCAAGAAACAGCATGTCTGACACGATTCGATCCATGCGTTCGAGCTCTTCGACCGACGATTCGAGCACTTCGCGATACTGCTCTTTGCTTCGCTCTCGTACCAAAGTCACCTGCGCCTTGCCTATTAGGTTGTTCAACGGAGTTTTCAACTCATGAGCCACATCGTCCGAGAACTGTGTCAGTTGCTGAACGCCGTCATCGAGTCGATGAAGCATTACGTTGAGGCTGTGCGCCAATGCCTGGAGCTCTTGTGGGAGCCGATCGCTACTGATTCGGGGTGATAGGTCCTGTGTCGATACCTTAGTCGCCAAGGCCCGGAACTTGCGCAGCGGTCGCAAACCATTTTGGGCGATTAGCCACCCAGCCAATCCGATCAATATCAGTAGCATCGGCACGGTCACTAAGGCCGAGCGCAGGAACGCAGCCACCAGCTGTTGATCGGCACTGCGGTCTTGCGAAAGTAAAAGCGTCATTGGAGCCAGTCCCGGGACTTGAATTCGCTTGCGCCCGCTTAGCATCTGCACGCCATCTTTCGTTGTCCAGCCAAGATAGTCGCCGTCCCTGCTCACGAGATCCAGCTGCTGCGGCTCATTGGCGAAGCGGCCGATACTGAAAATGTGTGATTTCACTGTATCGCCGATAACTCTAATCGAAAGGTTGTCATGGCCGAGTACCGTATCGCTCAGTACGTGTTGCCAGGAAAGGCCCATACGGGTTTTGGTGTCTTCGAGGAGTCCATGATCGATCTGCGAGAGCTTGGCCGTCACTTCCTCTTGGGCGCGCAGTTCCAGTTGGCGCACCAGTACCCAGTAGCTCAGTGCAATCAGCAGCGCGACCAAAGCGGCGCCGGTAAGTGTGATTTGAAGCGCGAGGCGCGATGCGAGGCTGAGTGGCTTCAAGGCCGCGCCTCCAGCACGTAGCCCACACCCCGGATAGTGTGTATCAGGCGATCGCCGAAGGGTTCGTCCACTTTCATCCGCAGGCGACGAATCGCAACATCCACCACATTGGTGTCGCAGTCGAAGTTGATGTCCCACACCAGGGCAGTTATTTCGGTACGCGTGAGGACTTCGCCAGTCCGGCGCATGAGCAGATGCAGTAACGCAAATTCTTTGCTGGTGAGATCAATACGCTGACCATTCCGGTAGGCCCGATGCCGGCCCGGGTCCAGTTCGAGGTCGGCTACGCGCAGGTTGCTTGGAAGTGCGACTGCCTCGCCTCGCCGCAACAGTGTCCGGATACGAGCGAGCAGCTCAGGGAACTGAAACGGCTTGACCAGATAGTCATCAGCACCCAGCTCAAAACCGCGGACTTTTTGCTCTAGGCGGGCGTTGGCTGTCAGCATGATGACGCGTGTCTGTTTACGCCGCCTAATAAGTTCGAGCACCTCCCACCCATCCATGGTTGGCAGATTCACATCCAGTAGCACGATGTCATAGTCGTTCTGCAGTGCTAGGTGAAATCCATCGAGCCCATCACTTACGCAATCGACGATGTACCCACATTCGATAAGACCCTGCTGCAGGTATTCCGCAGCTTTGATTTCGTCTTCTACAACCAGGATGCGCATGTTTTCAGGTAACTCGGCAAGGGGGTGCGTGGTAAGCGGAACCAAAAATAATCCATGTAGTAACTATAGGGTCAAGACGAAAGAGGCTTGGCTCTAGGGTGAAAGGCAGAGGCGAAATGACCTGCACAGGGAAGCGGGAAGCACTTTAACGCGGTAAAAGTCCTGCGGGGCTGTCTTGCAAATTTGTAATCTACCGGTCATTTGGTTGGCCCGCAGCGCAAGGAGGTGCACTTAAGCAAAAAAAGGCGCCCTACGGGCGCCTGAAACACATCTTCAAACCAAGGGAGCACAAAAAGAAGATGTGGTGTTGCTCGTAGTGCTTCACAGGATCGAGAGCGGGTACTCGGCGATGAATCGAACCTCATTGAGGTCGGACTCGAAAGCAGTCGCCCGTGTTGTAGCCTGGCGCACCCGCAGAGAGAGGTCCTTGAACGAGCCTGTCTGTACAACGTAGCGTGCTTCGACGTCGCGTTCCCAGCGCTTCTGTCCGGACAGAGGCGCGCCGTTATCGTCTTGGCGCATATATACCTCATTTGCGTTGCTGTAATCGGCGCCCCAGCCGCGGGCGTAGCGAGTCATGAACGTAAGCCCAGGTATGCCGTAACCCGCCATGTTCAGGTCATAACGCAGCATCCAGGACTGCTCTTTAGGTGAGTTGAAATCACTGTACTGGATGGAGTTATTCAGGTAGATCGAGTCCGCTTGGCGCAAGTAGTCAAAGTCGTTGTTACCGTTGTTTCGCTGATACGACGCCGTGACGGTGTGCGCGCCGAAGGCGACACCCAGGCTGGAACTCCAGATGTTGTTGTTGAACTCGCCCAGCAGCTCGCGGCCTTCGTCGATTGCCTTGTAGTAATTGAAGCTGCCCAGCAGCGCGACGACATCAGAAAGCGGATAGGTGGCCGATAGACCGAAGTAATGTTGGTTCCAAGCGTCCTTAAGCCGGCTGGTGTACAGACTAAGACTGAGATTTTCGTTCACGCTATAGTCGCCGCCTGCGTAGCCGAGCCAAGGCGCGTCCACGGCCCCGCCGTAGAAGGTGACGAAGTCATCGTTCGTGTTGCTGGTATTGGGCTGGCTCATCGCGTGCAGGCGGCCGCCCTGGAGGGTGAGGTCGTCCAGCGAGTTGTTCACAACGGTGACACCCTTGAAAGACTCCGGCAGCAGCCGTGCGTCACCAAAGTGCACGACAGGAGTAGCGGGAAATACATCGCCTGCCTTGATCTCGGTGCCCAAGAACCGTGCTTTCACGGCCCCCCCTACTCGAGAAAAGTCATCCTCGGCATCGCCGGCGCTATTGTAGGGGAGAAGATCGACGGTTCCGCCAGCACCGGAACGTCCTGATCCAGAATCGAGTTTGAGGCCGAGCATGGCGAAGGCGTCGACGCCGATCCCCACCGAGCCTTGGGTATATCCGGACTCAAAGAATGCCATCAGTCCGTGAGCCCATTCCTCAGAATAGCCATTGCCGGTGGCGCTCCCACCGTCGCGAAAATCTCGGTTGAAATAAAAGTTGCGATTTATCAGCGAAAGCGTGCTGCCTTCGATGAAGCCCTCCGCTGTTTCCGATTGGGCAAAGACCGGGGCGCTGCCCAGTGCCAGTGAAAGGGCTGTAAGTGAAAGGGCGGCCTTTTTGCTCATGATGATGCTCCTGATATACGGCATGTCAGCGCTCGAATGACGCCTTCGCCTTTTTGTTCGAGTGCCGGGCGATGATCTTCCCCTGTAAATGACCGCAGGATTAGCGGTAAATGACGATCTCGTAATCTTGAGCGGTGCAATCGCAGATATTCCTTGGATTACAAATTTGTAATGTCGTAGTCACCCGGCCGATATCCGCGCTTATCTAAAGTCACGCCGCTTAGCCATCAGCTATCTGGCCGGTTTAGTGCGGCTGAGGAAACGCTATCGACGAAGGGGGCACTGCACTGCAGTGTTGCGTATGTATCAAAAGAAACGCTTGTATCTGCTTGCTAGCGGGCTGCTTGGGCTCGGGCTGGCACTAATGTCGCTCGAGGTGGGCGCGCAAGACGGTCTGACACTGGAGCGGGCCGTGTCCCTTGCGTATGAACGCAACCCAGAATTTTCCGCTGCGCGGTCGGAGATCGGCATCGCAAGCGGTCTGCGCCGCCAAGCTGGGGTTATCCCGAACCCGGAATTAGGATTCGAGGTGGAAGACACTCAGTCCGATCGCCAGACTCGCTCAATCACAATCACTCAGCCGATCGAGTTAGGCGGCAAGCGCGGCGCTCGAATCGGTGTGGCGGACGCCAATCGCTCGATGGTGGATGCCGACCTTGACTTTCGACGCCAGGGGTTGCGTGCAGATGTGATCCAGGCTTTCTTCGCCGCCTTGCGTGCCCAGGAGGGCATGCAACTGGCCGAGGCCTCTCTGTCATTGGCCGAGCGGGCTGCTAAGGTCGCCGACGCACAGGTCGATGCCGGAAAAGTTTCGCCAGTGGAGGCGACGCGCGCCGATATGCAACTGGCGACCGTACAACTGGACCTGCGGCGAGCACGCCAGGAATGGGACAACGCTCGACAGATGCTAGCGCGCCTGCTCGGGACCGACGCACCGGAGTTTGGCAGTTTGCTGGGCAGTTTCGAACACCTGCCAGATGTGCCTAGCGAATCTGCATTATTGGCGCGCGTGCGTGAGAGTGCCGATATGCGTAGGGCTCTGCGCCAAGTGGCCTTGAGTGAAGCCGAGCTGGGGCTTCAGCGAAGCCAGCGCTACCCGGACATAAGCGTCAGTATCGGTAGCCAGTACGACGAAATCGAGCGTGAGCGCGTCAACCTCGTCGGCCTCTCTGTTCCGCTGCCTTTATTCGATCGTAACCAAGGCAATGTTCTGGCGGCCGCACGGCGGGCGGAGCAGGCGCGTGATCTTCGTAATGCGGCAGAGCTGCGCGTTCGTGCGGAGATCCAGCAGGCCCTTCGCGACTGGCGTACCGCACGTGCAGACGTCGAGGAAATACGCAACCGGATACTGCCGGCAGGACAGCGAACCGTGGAAGCGGCCACACGTGGTTTCAGTCTTGGCCGCTTCGCGTTCCTCGACGTGCTCGACGCACAGCGTGCGCTGATAGATGCACGCACGCGCTATCTGCAGTCATTGCAAGCCGTGGTCGACGCCTGGGCGCGTATCGAGCGGCTGTACGGACCTACCACTACCTTCGAATGACCGAAACGCCGCCATTACGTATTGGCGGTGGGGGAGCTTGCATGAAAAAACAGACGGGAATCGCTCTGGCGGTCGCTTTGGTACTGCTGACCGGCGTTGGCGTAAAACAGGGCTTCGTTCTTGAGGCGCAGGCCAGCGATAACAAGGCTGAGCACGCCGAGGATGGCCACGCGCATGAGGATGGAGAAAGCGGTCACGAGGAATCTGAGAACGACCATGGGGACGAAGACGGTCATGACGCTGAAGGCGATGGCCACGGCCATGGTGACGAAAGCGGTCATGGCGGTGAGGAGGACGAGCACGGCAACGAAACGCATGCCGAAGGTGAGATTGAGCTTTCCGAAGAGCAGATACGTGCCGCAGGCATTCAGCTAAGCAAGGCCGGACCGGCTGAAATCGGCTCGTCTGTATCTTTGCCGGGCGAGCTGCGTTTCGACGAAGACCGTACCGCACATGTCGTGCCCCGTGTGGCCGGCGTTGTCGAATCGGTTTCGGTCAACCTGGGTGACCAAGTGAAGAAGGGCCAGTTGCTGGCGGTTATCGCCAGCGAGCAGCTGTCCGAGCAGCGTAGTGAGCTGGCTGCCGCCGAGCAGCGCCTCCGGCTGGCTCGCACCTTGTTCGAGCGTGAGCGCACCCTATGGCAGGAGCGTATCTCTGCAGAACAGGACTATTTGCAGGCCCAGCAGAGCCTGCGCGTAGCAGAAATCGACTTGCGTAATGCCCAAGAAAAAACACGGGCGCTGGGCGGCGGAAGTGGCGCAGGCGTAGGCAACCGCTACGAGCTGCGCGCACCTTTCGATGCAGTGGTCGTCGAGAAGCATATTGTGCTGGGCGAGCGTGTGGATGAAACGACCAGCGTCTTCACTCTGACTGATTTGTCGCGGGTTTGGGCCACGTTCAGCGTACCTGCCCGTGATTTGATGCGCGTAACCGTCGGCCGAGAAGTCGAAGTTGTTGCCGGCGAGCTAGGCGTGCGAACAATGGGGAAGGTCGCCCATGTGGGCAGCCTGCTGGGCGAGCAGACGCGTGCCGCGACAGCCCGCGTGACCCTGGCCAACCCCGATGGGGCTTGGCGTCCCGGTCTTTTCGTGACGGTCCGAGTTAGCGCCGACGGACGTAGTGTTCCGGTCACGGTTCCAGTCGAGGCGGTCCAGACCGTCGAAAACGCGCCGACGGTTTTCGTTCGCACGCCGCACGGCTTCCAGGCGCACCCGGTTTCGCTGGGCCAGCGCGACGAAAATCGCGTGGAAATTCGTGACGGATTGCAGGCCGGCCAACAGATCGCGACCGCTGGCAGCTTCATCCTGAAATCCGAACTCGGCAAAGGCTCCGCCGAGCACGTTCACTGATCCTCCGGATACCTAACTCATGTTCGAACGTATTCTTCGCTTCGCCATCGAGCAGCGCTGGCTAGTGCTGCTGGCGGTCTTGGGCATGGCGGGCGTCGGGGTTTATAGCTATCAGCGCTTACCTATCGACGCTGTGCCCGACATCACCAATGTACAGGTTCAAATTAACGCCGCAGTCCCAGGCGCGTCGCCGCTTGAAACCGAGCAACGCGTTACCTTCCCCATCGAGACGGCGATGGCCGGCTTGCCCCACCTGCGCCAGACACGTTCATTATCGCGCTCCGGGTTCGCTCAGATCACCGTAATCTTTGATGATGGCACCGATCTCTATTTCGCCCGGCAATTGGTGAGTGAACGGCTGCAGGCCGCGAGCAACGAGCTTCCGCAGGGCGTGGAGGTCACTCTCGGTCCCATCTCCACCGGCCTGGGGGAAATCTTCCTCTGGACGGTCGAGGCCGAGCCCGAGGCGCGCCGTCCTGATGGTCAGCCCTACACGCCGACCGACCTGCGTGAAATCCAGGACTGGATCATCAAGCCGCAGCTGCGAAACGTTCGAGGCGTTGCCGAGATCAACACGATCGGTGGCTTCGCCAAAGAGTATCAGGTAGCGCCCGATCCGAAGCGCATGGCCGCTTACCGAATCACTCTGGAACAGCTCGTCGTTGCGCTTGAGCGCAACAATGCCAACGTCGGCGCCGGCTTCATTGAGCGTAACGGCGAACAGTTGTCGATCCGCACACCTGGCCAGCTCGGCTCCCCCGCGGACATTGGCAATATCGTCCTGAGCAACGCAGGCGGCGCGCCCGTGCGGGTTCGCGATATTGCCGAAGTGGGGATCGGTCGTGAGCTGCGTTCAGGGGCAGCCACCGACAATGGACGCGAGGTGGTCCTTGGGACCGCGTTCATGCTGGTAGGAGAAAATAGCCGTAGCGTGTCGCAGGCCGTCGCGCAGCGCTTGGAGATTATCAACCAGAACCTGCCAAAAGGCGTAAGCGCGATAACGGTCTATGACCGGACCGACCTCGTAGACAAGGCAATCGCCACGGTTCGCAAGAACCTGATCGAAGGCGCGATCCTGGTTATCGCCGTGCTGTTTCTCTTCCTCGGCAACCTGCGTGCAGCCCTGATCACAGCAATGGTCATCCCGTTGTCCATGCTGTTCACCTTCACCGGCATGGCCACCAACAAAGTCAGTGCCAACCTCATGAGCCTAGGGGCTCTCGACTTCGGCATCATCGTCGACGGTGCGGTGGTCATCGTCGAAAACGCCATCCGCCGGCTTGCCCACGCGCAGGAAAAACATGGCAGGATTCTGACCCGTAGCGAGCGTTTCCACGAAGTATTCGCGGCGGCCAAGGAGGCACGGCGTCCGCTCATCTACGGCCAGCTGATCATCATGGTGGTCTACCTGCCCATCTTTGCGCTCACTGGTGTCGAGGGGAAGATGTTCCACCCCATGGCATTCACCGTGGTAATCGCACTGTTGGGTGCCATGATTCTATCGGTCACCTTCGTGCCCGCTGCTGTTGCGCTTTTTGTCACCGGTAAGGTGCAAGAGAAGGACAACCGCCTGATGCGCGCGGCGCGCAATGGCTATGCGCCCGTGCTCGACTGGGTCATGCGTCATCGCACATTGGTATTCAGTGGCGCCGTCGCTAGCGTGCTGCTGTCTGCCCTGCTGGTGATGCGAATGGGTAGCGAGTTCATTCCGAGCCTTAGCGAGGGTGATTTTGCGCTTCAAGCTCTGCGCGTTCCAGGGACCAGCCTCTCCCAATCCGTGGATATGCAGCAGCGGCTGGAAAAGGCAATTGCCGAGCAGGTCCCGGAGGTCAAGCGTACATTTGCCCGAACCGGCACCGCCGAGATCGCGGCTGACCCGATGCCGCCGAATATTTCGGACAGCTATGTGATGCTCAAGCCCAAGGAAGAATGGCCAGATCCGGACAAATCCCGCGAGCAGCTCATTGAGGACATCCAAAAGGCGGCCGCATCTGTGCCGGGCAGCAACTATGAGATGTCTCAGCCGATCCAGTTACGCTTTAACGAGCTAATTTCCGGAGTTCGCAGCGATGTGGCCGTTAAGGTGTTCGGGGACGATATGGATGTTCTCAACAAAACAGCTGATGACATCGCGGCGATATTGCAAGACGTACCAGGCGCTTCCGAAGTTAAAGTGGAGCAGACGACGGGCCTCCCATTGCTGAGCGTCAATGTGGATCGTGACAAGGCGGCACGCTTCGGGCTCAACATCGGCGATGTGCAGGATACCGTCGCCGCCGCGATTGGCGGACGGGAAGCCGGAACCTTTTTTGAGGGTGACCGTCGTTTCGACATCGTTGTTCGTCTTTCCGATACGCTGCGTGCCGATCCGGATGTGCTGGCTCGCCTGCCGATTCCGGTGCCAGCGGTAGCGGGTGCTGCCAACGACCGAATCGACTTTATCCCGCTGGCTGAGGTTGCCACGCTGGAATTCGTGCTGGGCCCGAATCAGATCAGCCGTGAGGATGGCAAGCGTCTGGTGGTGGTAAGCGCCAACGTTCGAGGGCGTGACATTGGCAGTTTCGTCCAAGATGCGTCTGCAGCAATCGCTGAACGAAACCCGGTACCGCCCGGTTACTGGACGACGTGGGGTGGGCAGTTCGAGCAGCTGCAGGCTGCCGCCAAGCGCCTGCAGCTGGTCGTCCCAGTCGCCTTACTGCTGGTCTTCGTGCTGCTGTTCATGATGTTCAACACACTGCGCGATGGGCTGGTCGTCTTCACTGGCATTCCGTTCGCGCTTACTGGGGGAATTCTTGCACTCTGGCTCCGGGACATTCCCCTCTCAATTTCCGCTGGCGTCGGGTTCATCGCGTTGTCGGGTGTGGCAGTACTCAACGGACTGGTGATGATTGCTTTCATTAAAGGATTGCTAGAGGAAGGCCGGCCTTTATCCGAGGCTGTGCGTGAGGGCGCACTGGTGCGATTGCGCCCAGTCCTGATGACAGCGCTGGTGGCGTCGCTCGGCTTCGTCCCAATGGCGTTGGCCACAGGGACCGGCGCGGAAGTCCAACGGCCTCTGGCGACCGTGGTCATTGGCGGCATCCTGTCCTCGACAGCACTGACGCTGCTGGTATTGCCTGCGCTCTATTACACGGCTCTGCAGCGCCGCATGAAACGCAACGAAGAGGATGAGGACGCGAGCTGATATTGGTTTTCTCCCAACGTAGGCCAGGCTTGATGCCTGGCCTTTTTATGAATATCCAATCGAAGCTTCGAAGGGTTCACTGAAAGGATTTGTGGCCCCAATGCGCTGGTAACGACTGACGGGTACGTTATCGAGAAACAAAAAAAGCGCCTCGAAAGGCGCTTAAATACAGCTTTACCAACGGGATTCGGAAGCTATCGGAGGCGAAGATTGTTCGGGTGAAGCGGTTATTCAGTTTTGGATTCTTTCTTTATTTGCATATTGCTCTGATCCGGGCGCGGATTCTTAGCTTCTAGTCCGTCTATTTTTTCTTCACCAGACTCGGTTTCGTGAATCCGTTTTTGTTCTGCACGAAACTTTTCGTTAAATTTCATTGAACGATCGTAGCCGTCTCCTGCATAGGATAATGCGGAGCCGAAGATTACCGATCCAACAATAATAGCTTTCAACAGATTCATATGGGCAGTCCTCGCTAAATTCAAAGTGGCTTGTTGAGCTTTCCCGGTGAGCTCTACAGGTTCTAACGAATTTTGCGCGACTGAAGATAACGGCAGTGTGAGCCAAACATTACATTATTGAAATGTAATCTTCCGCTGTGCAGCTTGAACCACGAAAGATGATGTGAAGATTACAAATCTGTCATATTCAGATCATGACAAGGGTTAGCCAGTTATCGGCGT
Source organism: Pseudomonas sp. E45-MNA-CIBAN-0222 (assembly GCF_040310405.1). NCBI lineage: Bacteria > Pseudomonadati > Pseudomonadota > Gammaproteobacteria > Pseudomonadales > Pseudomonadaceae > Pseudomonas > Pseudomonas sp. E45-MNA-CIBAN-0222. The sequence goes on along the minus strand of NZ_JBEOPU010000009.1, from coordinate 33,558 downwards.
ATTGAAGGCAATGGCGCACGAACTCGGGCGATGATGGTCGGATTTCTGTCAACGGTTTGGAGGCTGTCTCCGTGTCAGACGGTACAAAGGCACTAGTATATTTATTTGTTGCTATAGACGACCGTTTGGCTTCCTGTGCTTAGTCTTTTTTTAGATTTTTAAGGGTGGTTAAAAACCAATGGGCCACGAACATAACCATAACACCGAAGCTATAGGCGATAAGCGTCTAATTGCTGCTATAGGCGTTAACGCCGCATTAACACTGGCACAAATAGTCGGTGGAATACTCTCTGGTAGCTTATCACTCATTGCTGACGCGCTACATAATTTGAGCGATGCCGCATCACTGGTTATTGCGCTGATCGCACGTAAGATCGGTCGCAGACCGCCAGATGCATTTAAAACCTTTGGCTATCGACGCAGTGAAACCATAGCGGCTTTGATCAACTTGGTCACCCTGATCATCGTCGGTCTCTATCTTATTTACGAGGCCATAGGCCGGTTGTTTTCCCCGCAGCCCATTGAAGGTTGGACGGTGGTCGTGGTCGCAGGAGTAGCCTTGGTTGTAGATATCGTCACTGCCTTTCTCACATACTCGATGTCTAAGGACAGCATGAACATAAAGGCGGCATTTTTGCACAATGTGTCGGATGCACTGGCCTCCGTTGGAGTGGTTATCGCCGGGACATTGATACTTCTTTATGGGTGGTACTGGGCGGATACTGTACTGACGCTGATGATTGCTGGTTACGTGCTCTGGCAGGGCTTTAGCATGCTGCCTAAAACCATTCACTTGTTGATGGAAGGCGCACCAGAAGGGGTTTCCATCGCCGATATAATCAACGTCATGGAGCAAGTAGACGATGTTGAGAGCGTTCACCACGTACATGTTTGGGAAATCGCGGAACATACAATTGCATTGGAAGCCCACGTTGTCATAAAGAAGGCTAGTCTGCCTGATATCGAACGAGTGAAGACCGATTTAAAACGAGTACTCCATGAGCAATTCAAAGTCAGCCACTCGACACTTGAAATGGAGCTAGACGGCAGTGTTTGTATCGACACCAGGCAGGCCGAAAATCATCGCAGCGAAGCATAAGCCTGCTTTGCTTTTACCGCTGTCACCTGACAGTTAACTCGATATCAACGGAGCGAATTCGCGTGCGGCACTCGTTGGCGCTATGCCCTTGACCTTAGAAATGCTAACGGCATGTGGCCAAAGTAGCTCGCCACGAGGAGATCAGGCTAGGTCGTGGCACCTTCAGCAGGCTGCCGCGACGAGTAAGCCCCGCCAGTCGCTACCGCCGCCGACGCTCAGAGCCAGCGGCGGACTCGTGCACGGTAGCGGGCGAATGATTCGCCGAACAGTGCTTCCAGCGCCCACTCTTCGGGTGTGATCTGGAAACGGTTCATGTACAGCACGAAAGCAACCACGCCAAGCAGGGTTAGAGGCGAAGCCAAGACCAGCGCCCAAGCCGCCAGGATAATGGCAAAGCCTAAGTACATGGGGTTGCGGCTGTACCGGTAGATGCCAGCCTCCACTAATGCCGAAGCCTGCTGCGGCTGCAATGGATTAACCGTTGTACGCGCGCGGCGAAACGACAGGACGCCGGCGAGGCACACGCCGAGCCCCAGGAGCAGTACCGGCAAAGCGAAGGTCAGGCGCGCGGTCCATGCCAGTTCGAAACCCGGCAATTTGGTTCCCGACAAACCCATCAGCACAGCGATCAGGCCTGCCACGAGCAGCGGTGGCACGCGATTTTCCAGCGCGCTCATAGTGTCATTCCCGTGCCTTGGCCACTTCGCTGTTCACCAATTGGCGCAGCGGCTCCGGGCCAAACTCGCTGAGCGCACGACCATTGACAAAAAAAGTCGGCGTGCCACGAACCCCAACGGCCTTAACGTCCTGCATGTCCGTTTCCAGCACGGCGTTGACGCCAGGCGTATGCATGTCCTGGCGGGCCTGTTCCAAGTTCAAACCGACGCGCTCTGCAGCAGCCCATGCCTGCGTTACCTTGGGGTCGTCGTGCCAACCGGGTTGGGCCTCCAGCACAGCCTCCAGCACTTTTTCATGGAGATTTTGCTTACGCGCCGCCTCCAGCATCCGCGCCACTTCTTCCGAACCCTGATGAAACAGTACATAGCGCAGCACTAGACGTACATCTTCCGGGTTCTCGGCGAGGATCTGCTTCACATAGGGATGGAAGGCGCGGCATGCCTCGCATGAAGGATCGAAGAATTCGACGATGGTCACTGGAGCCTGCGCCGGACCGAACACTGGTGAGTGGAAGCGAACCAATTGGCCGCCGTTCTGTTTGGGTTGTGTCCCGGTCTCTTGGGCGGTCGAACCGGGAGCCTGGGCCTGTTGAGGCGACTGCGAGGGGGAATAGAAGAATGCGGCGGCAGCAAAGACGGCCAGGATCACGACACTGACGATCAGGACCACGGAACGGCGATTCATGGGGTGGTTCTCCGACGGATGATAATGAGCAGGATGGCGATAAGGATAAAAGCGAACAAGGCGAGTGCCGGCAGGGGCACCACGCCGAAGAGGGTCATTCCGGCGCCTGAGCAGGATGGACCGGTGGCCGTGCAGGGCTGGATCGGCTGTGGAATCAGCCCTGCATAGAGCAGCGTGTGAACAAATGCCAGTGCCGCACCGATAGTGGTCAGCGGTAGGGCATAACGCCAGACTGTAAAATCCGAGCGGTAGCAGGCGATGGCCAGAATCACCGCCAGCGGAAACATAAAGGCACGCTGGAACCAGCACAACACGCAGGGTGCTTGGCCCATTACCTCACCAATGAACAGCGCGGACAGGGTCGATACCAGTGCGAACAGCCAGGTTAGCAGCAGCAGGTTCCAGGTCATATTGGAACGTTGAGGGATCATTGCGGTGAACTCTTGGCGTTGGCGAACACTAGCGTCAGAGCCCGCATCCGATGGATTTGAAACATCATGCTCCCTCTTATCCGAAAAACTTGTTAGGAGTGTTGCAGGCTTCGCCCAACGACACACTAGAAGCTGAAAGCAACTAGGCAGGTCTGTCCCGGGGTTGGCGGACAGATAGTTGAGAGCTACTGCTCGCGTTTGGCCGCTCAAACCTCGATCGGACTAAGGTAGCCCAGCGTCGAGTGGCGCCGAGGGTGATTGTATAAGCGGATGTAGTCGAGCAGGTCGGTTTTCGCTTCATAGCGAGTCAGGTACACCAGTTCGGCGTTAAACGAGCTGAAAAAGCTCTCTATCGCCGCATTATCCCAACAGCTCCCTGCCGCAATCCGAGTACAGCGGCATCTCCGATCGTGGCTGCGGGCATGCGACGGCCATCACCAGCGCGGCATGTACGTTGGCTTATTGAGATCGTTGCAAAAAACCGCCGCGCGATATTCGCAACGGCCGGCACATTGGCGCTACGGGGTAATGACCGGCTAACGCCTCGATAGCGCGAGCCTTACATCGCGGGCTGCGAAAAATCGCGCTCCTGGGATCTGGATAGACCAAATATCTCATGCCTTTTCCGCTTTTTCACCTCAGTGGCAAGCATGAACAAGGTGCTCTAGCACCGTGGAGATGGCGGTTCGACGAGGCGCTGCTCCGTGGAGGCAGTGTCTTGTTGTTCCTACGCGCCTCTTGAGCAGGGTCTGCAGGTCAACGGAGTGAGGCGCGGCAAAGGTTTTATGTGCTGTAGAGTTGCAGCAGTGTGATGCCAAAGCCTAAGTTGCAGCAGCAATCTTGGGCTCCACAGCATGCACGTTGTATGTACGGTGAAATTGTCAAAATATTTTGGCAAAAATCGTTGTTCTAGTCAGTTCTCTACACGTTGATTGTCGAAATATTATTATTTGAAAGCTGACTCTAATCGACCTCAGCCCCCGATTTATAGTTCTGAAATTGTCAGAATTATTTGTAAGCCACCAAACGGTGTGGCATGACAATAAAGTTGGTAACAAAACAATATAGTTGGTAACTTGACAATAAAGTTGGTAACTTATCTCCGTATACTTAATGCTCAAAATTGAGGTGCGGAGCATGACAAGCAGCACACTTGACTCACGTTCTTTGAAGTGGATAAAACAAGGGCGAGGAGTTGGCTCCGGAAAAGACTACCAGCCTTGGCTAACGGTCAGAGATTTACCCTCTTCTGGCCGTTCCCACCGTATTTGGGGGGGCGGCGGCAAAAACTGAGTGCAACACCTGACCTTTCCGGTACGGTGCTGCCCCTATGTCTTATTCCGAACTCAGCGTTGAAGAACGCGCCACCATTCAAATCAGCCGTGCCCAAGGGTTCAGCCTGCGCAAGATTGCTTGCTTGATCACCCGATCCCCTTCGACCATCAGCCGGGAGCTGCGCCGCAATCGAGATGTCTGTGGTGGCTACTCGGCCCGCATGGCCCAGCAGCAGATGCAGGCCCGCCGCCAAGGCTGTCGACCGAAACGAAAGCTGTTGCCGGGTGGTGAGCGCTTTCAGTTGGTGGCCCATATGCTGCGCGAGCGTTTGTCTCCCGAGCAGATTGCCGGCAAGCTGCGCAGCATGAACATTCCCAGCCTCAGAGATGCATACGTCTGTCGCGAGACGATCTATAACGCCATCTATGCCTTGCCGGTCGGCGAGCTGCGTAAGGAGCTGATCATCTGCCTGCGCCAAAGTAAGACGACGCGCCGGCCGCGCTCTGGCGGCGTGGATCGGCGTGGCCAGATCCCCGAGATGGTCAGCATCCATGTGCGCCCACCGGAGATCGAAGACCGACTGATGCCAGGGCATTGGGAAGGCGATCTGATCAAGGGCAAGGCCAACGCCTCGTCTGTAGGCACGCTGGTAGAGCGCACCAGTGGCTACCTGATGCTGGTAAAGATGAACGACGCGACGGCGACCTCGGCGATGGAAGGCTTCAGTGCAGCGCTCAATGGCATGCCGCTGGCGATGCGCAAGAGCATGACCTACGACCAGGGCCGAGAAATGGCGCGGCATGCTGAAATCACTCAGCAGACCGGGGTGGCCATTTACTTCTGCGACCCGCACAGCCCTTGGCAGCGCGGCAGCAACGAAAACATCAATGGCCTGATCCGCCAGTACCTGCCCAAAGGCGCAGACCTGTCGGTACACAGCCAGGAAGAACTGGATGCCATCGCACTGCAACTGAACATGCGCCCACGTAAGCGCTTCGACTTCAAATGCCCAATTGAAGTTATGGGCAAAGTGATGCAGGAAGCCATGGCTATGCGGCATGATGCGCCTGCTTCAATTCAATAACCGTGTTGCACTCAGCCCCTGCAACCGCCCAATCTAATGCTTGCAGATACGGGCGGCGACGAATGACTACTTCTGACGCCACAACATCCGCCCGATTTGACAATAATTCCTCAGGACAAGGCATAGGGCATAGGGCATCTCGAAACGAACCTTCCGGGGTAAGATCGTGCCCTTTCATAGTGCTCGTCCAAAGGCGTGGCGCACTCACCAATTTTTAGAGCGAGCTTTCACTGCCGTGCTCTACTTGAATCTTTGCTGTGTTTGGTTCAGGGATGGCATATCCAGTTAGCTGCTCAAGACTCCTCCCTAGAATCAACCAAGCTTCAGCCATCTCTTTGATATAGCTGTGACGCTGGTAGGTGCGCTTAATCTTGTTTTCCTCAGTGTGATTGAGACAGCGTTCGGCGACTTCTGGAAGGACACCTAGTGCAGTCATGAGGGTTGCCCCGGTACGCCGAAGATCGTGAGGGGTCCATTTCCCGCCTTTCAGTAAAAGGGCGCTGGCTTTAGCGCTGCGGTTGTTCATGATGCCTTGACCCGGCAGGCGCTGCCTGTCACCGAGCTGCTTGGTTACAGTCTTTGAGCAGACAGGGCCGGTATTTTTCGTATTCGGATAGCACCACTGACTTTTTTTGCTGAAGGCCTTGACTTTTTTGAACTGCTGGGTGGCGAATTTTGATAGTGTCACGGTATGGGCTTTGCCGTTCTTGCTGTCTTCAGCTGGTATGAGCCAGCTGCCTGTTTTCAGATCAATATTTTCCCAGCGAGCATTCATCAGCTCCCCGATACGGCAACAGGTAGAAAGGGCAATCCATATTGCCGCTTCCGTCGGAGGAAGAAGTCCTGCATCAGGGGCCCGCTTCGCGAGGAGGGAAATTTCATCTTCGCTGAGTACTCGATCCCGCTCGACATCTTTGCCTCCGATCTTTGCTTTGCGAATGCTCGCAGTCGGATCATGATCGAGCAGATCTCGATCAACCGCGAATCGGAACATCTGACGCATTAAACTAAAGATCAGCTTGGCCATGCGGTTCACGCCGCGGGCCAGTAAGGCGTCTGTCACCTCTGTGATATGCCCCTTTTTTACCTCGTCCAGAGGCAGAGTGCCGAGAACTGGCAGGACGTCCTTTTTGAACATGCGCCGAACCTCATCGCCGCCGTCTTTGCGGTTGATGAGGTCAACCTTTGCCCAGTGATCAAACAGATCTTGGACAGTCTTTCTTGCGGCAAGGCGGGCCTTTGCTTCTTCTATCGCCGCTTTCTCAGCAACAATCCTCGCTAGCTCAGCGTCACGCGCAGCGACGCGGGCGGCTTCCTTCGCCTCGAGATGTTGCTTCACATCCTTGATGCCAGATTTATGAAGCCCTGCAAGCTCTGTGGCTCGTTGTCCTGCTTCAGCCAGCGTCATCGTGCCTTCGCCTCCATCACGGCTGTAGGTGCCGATAGGGAAGGTCACGCGCTCGCCACTGCCGTTGGTGTAGCGGAAATAGAAGAGGCGTTCGCCGCTTGTTGTAATGCGTGCCACCAGGCTTCCGTGCCCCCATATGGCCACTTCGCTTAGCCACTTGTCGCTTACGCCTGGCTTGGCAGTCATTTGCCGATCTGTAATCTTGGCCATCTGGTCCGTTTTCCCGTTGCCAATTCGTTGCCAATTAAGATTGTCTGGTTGCCAATTCGTTGCCAATTGAGATCGGCTTTCTTCGTATGGCTTCGGACCATTTTGGACGATATAAAGGCTTTAGGCCATATAAATCAAGGGTTTATGCTCGATGAATTGGATTGGGTAGGATGGCGTTGGAAGATATTTTACCTGTATGGGGTGCAAGGGGTAGAGTGTTCGAATCACTCCGTCCCGACCAAATTGATAGATGAGAAAGCCCGGATCGGAAACGACCGGGCTTTTTTTTGCGCATATGTTGGCGCGAGCACGTCGGTTCGATTCTTCCTGGTGGGCCAGGGTGTGTTATCTGAAGAAGGGGAACTGCCATGCGCGAGCGTTTGCTGGCCGCGGAGAGCGTGAAGTCCATCGAATGGGCGGGCGGCCGCCTGAATCTCCTTGATCAGCGCAGGTTGCCGATCAAGGAGGTCTGGCTCGGCTATGACTCGGCCGCGTCGGTCGCTGGGGCTATTCGGGATATGGTGGTTCGAGGTGCTCCAGCAATTGGAATAAGTGCTGCCTATGGCGTTGTGTTGGCTATTCGGGCCCGCACTGCCAGTGATGGTGATTGGCGGCAGGCTTTAGAGGAGGATTTCAAGGTCCTCGCGGATTCGCGCCCCACCGCGGTCAATCTGTTCTGGGCGCTGAATCAGATGCGTGAGCGTCTCGCGCGCCTCAAACCTGGTGAGGACCCTTGCGCGGCGCTAGAGGCTCAAGCCATTTCGATACATGAAAGCGATCGCGAGGCAAATCTCGCGATGGCACAGTTCGGTGTCGAACTTATCCGGCGGCACCAAGGCAATCCGCAGAACTTTCTCACGCACTGCAACACTGGCGCGCTAGCCACTGGTGGTTTTGGTACTGCGCTTGGTGTTCTTCGAGCAGCGCACCTTGAGGGCCTGGTGGAGCGGGTTTATGTCGACGAGACGCGTCCTTGGTTGCAAGGCTCCAGATTGACCGCGTGGGAGCTGCTGGGTGACGGTGTGCCTGCCACTTTGAATGTCGACTCGGCGGCTGCGCATTTGATGAAGTCAAAGGGCATCTCCTGGGTAGTCGTCGGTGCGGACCGCATCACTGCCAATGGCGATGTGGCGAACAAGATTGGTACCTATCAGCTTGCGGTCCTGGCGATGCATCATGGTGTTCGTTTCATGGTTGTTGCGCCTAGTTCTACCATTGATATGGCGCTGGAGAGTGGCGACGATATACCCATCGAGGAGCGCGCCAGTAGCGAGCTGCTTGAGGTTGATGGTCGACGGTTCGCCGCAAATGTCGAGGCGTTCAACCCCGTATTCGATGTGACTCCTGCCGACCTCATCGACGCCATAGTGACCGAGAAGGGTGTTGTCGAGCGTCCAAATGCTGCGAAAATGTCCGCCTTGATGAGCCGCAAGCGGCTTCACTGAGGCGTTTTTGGTTCACGATGTCGCGCCTAGTGTTGTGGTGAGCAAGTCGGGTCCTGCTCCGTTCAAGGCTCAGTTTATAACGGCTGTCTGTGTTATTATCCCGCGCTTATTACAGGACCCTGCTGACTATAAGGAACCAGGCTTCCATGGGCGAACTGGCCAAAGAAATCCTCCCGGTCAATATCGAAGACGAGCTCAAGCAGTCCTACCTTGATTACGCGATGAGCGTGATCATTGGCCGTGCGCTGCCGGACGCGCGCGATGGCCTGAAACCGGTACACCGCCGCGTACTGTTCGCCATGAGCGAGCTTGGCAATGACTGGAACAAGCCGTACAAGAAATCCGCCCGTGTGGTCGGTGACGTGATCGGTAAGTATCACCCTCACGGCGACTCGGCGGTGTACGACACCATCGTGCGGATGGCTCAGCCGTTCTCGCTGCGCTACATGCTGGTCGATGGTCAGGGAAACTTCGGCTCGGTCGACGGCGACAGTGCTGCGGCAATGCGATACACCGAAGTGCGTATGGCCAAGCTGGCTCACGAGCTGCTGGCCGACTTGGAAAAGGAGACCGTTGACTGGGTCCCCAACTACGACGGCACCGAGCAGATCCCGGCGGTCATGCCGACCAAGGTGCCCAACCTGCTGGTGAACGGCTCCAGTGGTATCGCGGTAGGCATGGCGACCAACATTCCGCCGCATAACCTGGGCGAAGTCATCGATGGTTGCCTGGCGCTGATCGACAACGCCGATATCACCATCGACGAACTCATGCAGTTCATCCCGGGCCCCGATTTCCCCACCGCCGGTATCATCAATGGCCGAGCTGGCATCATCGAGGCCTACCGAACTGGCCGTGGCCGCATCTATATCCGTGCGCGCGCCGATATCGAAGACATCGATAAGGTCGGCGGCCGCCAGCAGATCGTTATTACCGAGCTGCCTTACCAGCTGAACAAGGCGCGGCTGATCGAGAAGATCGCCGAGCTGGTAAAAGAGAAGAAGATCGAAGGCATCACCGAACTGCGTGACGAGTCCGACAAGGACGGCATGCGCGTGGTCATCGAACTGCGTCGTGGCGAAGTGCCGGAGGTGATCCTCAACAATCTCTATGCACAGACCCAGCTGCAGAGTGTATTCGGCATCAACGTGGTCGCGCTCATCGATGGTCAGCCGCGTACGCTGAACCTCAAGGAGCTGTTGGAAGCCTTCGTTCGCCACCGCCGCGAAGTCGTCACCCGCCGCACCGTCTACGAGCTGCGCAAGGCGCGTGAGCGCGGTCATATCCTTGAAGGGCAGGCGGTCGCGCTGTCCAATATCGATCCTGTTATCGCGTTGATCAAAGCCTCGCCCACGCCGGCCGAAGCCAAGGATGCGTTGATCTCCACTGCTTGGGAGTCGAGCGCTGTCGAGGCGATGGTCGAGCGTGCGGGTGCTGACGCTTGTCGGCCGGAAGGCCTGGACGAGCAGTTCGGTCTGCGTGACGGCAAGTACTTCCTGTCCCCGGAGCAAGCTCAGGCGATTCTCGACCTGCGTTTGCACCGTCTGACTGGTCTTGAGCATGAGAAGCTGCTCGGCGAGTATCAGGAAATCCTGACCCAGATTGGCGAACTGATCCGCATCCTAACCAGCCCGGTCCGTCTGATGGAAGTCATTCGTGAAGAGCTGGAGGGGGTGAAGCGCGATTTTGGTGATGCACGGCGTACCGAGATTCTCGAGTCCCGCCTGGATCTTACCCTGGCTGACCTGATCACCGAGGAAGAGCGCGTCGTCACCATCTCTCATGGGGGCTATGCCAAGTCGCAACCGCTGGCCGCCTACCAGGCGCAGCGCCGCGGTGGTCGCGGCAAGGCTGCGACTGGTGTGAAGGAAGAGGATTACGTCGAGCATCTTCTGGTTGCCAACAGTCACACCACGCTGCTGCTGTTCTCCAGCAAGGGCAAGGTGTACTGGCTGAAGACCTACGAGATTCCCGAAGCATCCCGCACTTCGCGTGGCCGCCCGCTGGTCAATCTGCTGCCGCTCGACGAGGGCGAGCGCATCACCGCGATGCTTCAGGTCGATCTGGAAGCCTTGCGCAAGCAGGCAGCCGAAGGTGAGGAAGACCTGGACGAAGCCGACGGTCTGGTCATCGAGCATGATGATGCGGACGACGTCGAAAGCGATGACGCCGACAGCGACGAGAAGGGCGAGCCGACCGGCTCCTACATTTTCATGGCTACTGCCAATGGCACGGTCAAGAAGACACCGCTGGTACAGTTCAGCCGTCCGCGTACGTCCGGCCTGATTGCGCTCAAGCTGGAAGAAGGCGACACCCTCATCGCTGCCGCCGTCACCGACGGCGCCCAGGAAGTGATGATGTTCTCCGATGGCGGCAAGGTGATTCGTTTCAAGGAAAGCAAGGTTCGCATCATGGGTCGCAATGCCCGCGGTGTACGCGGTATGCGTCTGCCCGAAGGGCAGCGCATCATCTCCATGCTGATTCCGGAATCGGACGCGCAGATCCTTACCGCGTCTTTGCGTGGCTACGGCAAGCGCACCGCGATGGAAGAGTTTCCGCGCCGCGGTCGTGGTGGTCAGGGCGTGATCGCCATGGTCACCAATGAGCGTAACGGTCCGCTGATTGGTGCCGTTCAGGTGCTAGAGGGCGAGGAGATCATGCTTATTTCCGACCAGGGCACGCTCGTGCGGACCCGCGTCGACGAGGTGTCATCGCTGGGCCGCAATACGCAGGGCGTCACCCTGATCAAGCTGAGCAAGGGCGAGCACCTGGTTGGTCTGGAGCGCGTGCAGGAGCCATCCGAGGAAGACGTGCTGGACGACATCGAAGCTCTGCTCGATGACGATGCCCTCGAGAAGGAAATGCCTGTGATCAGCACCGATCCTGGCGAGGATGAGCTGCTCGGCGGTTCTGGCGACGTGTCTCCAGATGTGGTGCCGACCGACGACGAGGACTGACTCGCGAGAGCTGGTGCCAACAGCAGCATGCTGGGCAAGTGGTAGTGAGGTGGTCGGTAGAGGTGCCGGCCGCCGCATCCCGGGATTCAATATCGAGCAAGAGCGAGAGAACAGCAGTGAGCAAACGCGCCTTTAACTTCTGTGCCGGTCCGGCTGCGCTTCCCGAAGCCGTCCTTCAGCGCGCCCAGGCAGAGCTTCTCGACTGGCATGGCAAGGGCCTGTCAGTCATGGAGATGAGTCACCGCAGCGACGAATACACCGCTATCGCCGAAAAGGCCGAACAGGATCTGCGCGACCTGCTGGCGATTCCCTCGAACTACAAGGTGCTCTTCCTGCAGGGGGGCGCCAGCCAGCAGTTTGCCGAGATTCCGCTGAACCTGCTGCCGGAAGATGGAGTTGCCGACTACATCGACACCGGCATCTGGTCGCGCAAGGCGATCGAAGAGGCGCGTCGTTTCGGTAACGTCAACGTGGCGGCCAGCGCAAAATCCCTCGATTACTTCGCCCTTCCGGGGCAAAACGATTGGCAGTTGAGCGAGCGCGCTGCGTACCTGCACTACGCGAGCAACGAGACGATCGGCGGCCTGCAGTTCGACTGGATCCCGGATCTCGGCGATACGCCGCTGGTCGTCGATATGTCCTCGGACATTCTGTCGCGGAGCATCGACGTCTCGAAGTTCGGCCTGATCTACGCCGGCGCGCAGAAGAACATCGGGCCGTCCGGGCTGGTGGTCGTCATCGTTCGTGAAGATCTGCTCGGTCGCGCGCGCTCTGCTTGCCCGACCATGCTTGATTACAAGGTCGCCGCGGATAACGGCTCGATGTACAACACCCCGGCCACGTTTTCCTGGTACCTGTCGGGGCTGGTCTTCGAGTGGCTGAAGGAGCAGGGCGGCGTCGAGGCGATGGAGCAGCGCAACCGCGCCAAGAAAGAAATGCTCTATGGCGCCATTGATGCCAGCGATTTCTACACCAACCCGATAGCCGTCAGCGCGCGTTCGTGGATGAATGTCCCGTTCCGCCTGGCCGATGAGCGCCTGGACAAAACGTTTCTGGCCGGCGCTGACGCGCGTGGTCTGTTGAACCTCAAGGGGCATCGCTCCGTGGGTGGTATGCGCGCTTCGATCTATAACGCCGTCGGCCTGGACGCGGTCGAAGCGCTTGTGGCCTACATGGCCGAGTTCGAGAAGGAGCACGGCTGATGAGCGATGCCGATCAGCTGAAGGCCCTGCGGGTTCGAATCGACAGCCTTGATGAACGGATTCTCGATCTGATCAGCGAGCGCGCTCGCTGCGCTCAGGAAGTCGCGCGGGTCAAGACGGCGGCGCTGGCCGAGGGTGAGTCGGCAGTCTTCTATCGCCCCGAGCGCGAGGCATGGGTGCTCAAGCACATCATGGAACTTAACCGCGGGCCGCTCGACAACGAGGAAATGGCACGGCTGTTTCGCGAGATCATGTCGTCCTGCCTGGCCTTGGAGCAGCCGCTCCGGGTTGCCTATCTCGGTCCGGAAGGTACCTTCTCCCAGGCTGCGGCGCTCAAGCATTTCGGCCATGCGGTCATCAGTACGCCAATGGCCGCCATCGATGAGGTGTTCCGCGAAGTCGTGGCGGGGGCGGTGAATTTCGGCGTAGTGCCGGTGGAGAACTCCACCGAAGGTGCAGTCAATCACACGCTGGATAGCTTCCTCGAGCACGACATCGTGATCTGCGGCGAAGTGGAATTGCGTATCCACCACCATTTACTGGTGGGTGAGACGACCAAGACCGATCGCATCACGCGCATTTATTCCCATGCACAATCGCTCGCGCAGTGCCGCAAGTGGCTGGATGCGCATTATCCGAACGTCGAGCGGGTGGCGGTTTCCAGCAATGCGGATGCAGCCAAGCGGGTCAAGAGCGAGTGGAATTCGGCGGCCATCGCCGGTGACATGGCTGCGCAGCTCTATGGCCTGACCAAGCTGGCCGAGAAGATTGAGGATCGCCCGGACAACTCCACGCGATTCCTGATCATCGGCAGTCAGGAAGTGCCCCCGACCGGCGACGACAAGACTTCGATCATTGTTTCGATGCGCAACAAGCCAGGCGCCTTGCACGAGCTGCTGGTGCCGTTCCATGCCAACGGCATCGACCTTACTCGAATCGAAACGCGGCCGTCGCGCAGCGGCAAGTGGACCTACGTGTTCTTCATCGATTTCCTGGGCCACCATCAGGATCCGTTGATCAAGGATGCGCTGGAGAAGCTCGGTCAGGAAGCTGTGGCCCTTAAGGTGTTGGGTTCCTACCCCAAAGCGGTTCTTTAATTGCGGCTTCAGGTCGCGGCAGTGGGGCAGGCGACCGGCTTGTACCTCCGCCCGAAGCCTGCAGCCTGAGGTCTTGTTATGAGTTGTGATTTCCTCACCCTGGCGCAGCCAGGGGTACAGAAGCTGTCACCGTACGTGCCGGGCAAGCCGGTTGACGAGCTGGCGCGCGAGCTGAATTTGGACCCCGCTGGAATCGTCAAGCTCGCCAGCAACGAGAACCCCCTGGGGCCAAGCCCGAAAGTACTTGATGCGATCAGGGTTGAGCTTCCGGAGCTGACCCGCTACCCAGACGGCAACGGTTTCGCGCTCAAGCAGCGACTCGCCGAACGCTATTCCGTCGGCATCAATCAGGTCACCCTGGGCAACGGCTCCAACGACATTCTTGAGCTGGTTGCGCGCGCCTATCTGGCGCCGGGGCTCAACGCCGTGTTCAGTGAGCACGCCTTTGCTGTCTATCCGATTGCGACGCAGGCGGTCGGGGCCGAGGGGCGTGCCGTACCGGCCAGGAACTGGGGCCACGACCTCGACGCAATGGCGGCTGCCGTTGATGAAAACACCCGAGTGGTTTTCATCGCCAACCCCAACAATCCCACCGGAACCTGGTTCGATGCCGCTGCGCTTGGTGAATTTCTAGCGCGCGTATCGGAGAGTGTCCTTGTGGTGCTGGACGAGGCCTACATTGAATACGCCGAAGGGCAGGACTTGCCGGATGGTCTGGCATTTCTGGCCGACTATCCAAACCTGCTGGTTTTGCGCACCTTCTCCAAGGCCTATGGGCTTGCTGCGTTGCGGGTTGGCTACGCGATCTGTTCGGCGGTGATCGCCGATGTGCTGAATCGCGTCAGGCAGCCATTCAACGTAAACAGTCTGGCACTGGCGGCGGCTTGCGCAGCGCTGGATGACGTCGATTATCTGCTTGCCAGCCGCAAGGCGAATGATGCCGGGATGCTTCAGCTGGAAACAGGTTTCCGTCAGCTGGGGTTGGATTGGATCCCTTCGCGGGGCAATTTCATCGCGGTGGACTTCGCCCGTGACGCTGCGCCGATCAACCAGGCGCTGTTGCGCGAAGGGGTGATTGTGCGTCCTATGGCTGGATACGGTATGCCAACGTTCCTGCGTATCTCAGTTGGCACCGAGCAGGAAAATTCGCGCTTTATCGAAGTGCTGCACCAGGTCCTTGCGCAGTGAGTCACGTTAACCAAGCTCGGCAGGCTGTCCCCATTGTGGAGCGTCTAGTGGTTATCGGCCTTGGGCTGATTGGCGGTTCGTTTGCCAAGGGGTTGCGTGAGGCTGGTATCTGTCGTGAGGTGATCGGCTTCGATCTGGACACGCGCTCGCGTGAGCTGGCAGTTGAGCTGGGTGTAGTGGACCGCTGCGCGGACACACTCGCCGAGGCGTGTTGCGGCGCTGACGTGATTCAGCTCGCTACACCCATTCTTGCGCTGGAAAAGCTGCTCGCCGAACTGGCGACAATAGAACTGGGCGATGCTGTGATCACCGATGTCGGTAGCGCCAAGGGCAATGTCGTGCGCTGCGCGCGCAAAGTGTTCGGCAGCATGCCGTTAAGGTTCGTGCCTGGCCATCCCATCGCGGGCTCCGAGCTCAGTGGCGTGACGGCGGCGAACAGCACACTGTTTCGGCGGCACAAGGTGATCCTTACGCCGCTGGAAAATACCGATCCACAAGCACTCGCGCTGGTGAGCCGGCTGTGGTCGGTGCTTGGCGCGGATGTCGAGCATATGGAGGTGGCGCATCACGATGAGGTGCTGGCTGCCACTAGTCATTTACCGCATCTGCTGGCCTTCGGCCTGGTTGATTCGCTCGCCAAGCGCCATGAAAATCTCGAGATCTTCCGCTATGCGGCGGGGGGGTTTCGCGATTTCACCCGGATTGCCGGTAGCGACCCGGTGATGTGGCACGACATCTTTCTCGCCAATCGCGAGGCAGTGCTGCATACCCTGGACGATTTTCGTGCCGATCTCGACGCGCTGCGCGCCGCGGTCGATGAAGGAGACGGGCACAGGTTGTTGGGCGTATTCACTCGTGCCCAGGCTGCCCGGGAACATTTCAGCAAAATACTGGCTCGTCGAGCCTATGTGGACGTTATGCATTCCAATGACCTCGTTTTCCTCGCCAACCCTGGCGGCAGCCTGACCGGCCATCTGCGTGTGCCGGGCGACAAATCCATTTCTCACCGTTCGATCATGCTTGGCTCCCTGGCCGAGGGCACGACTGAAGTCGAGGGGTTCCTCGAGGGGGAGGACGCTCTGGCCACCATTCAGGCGTTTCGGGATATGGGCGTCGTCATCGAAGGCCCCCAGCAGGGGCGCGTGACGGTTCACGGCGTCGGCTTGCACGGCCTCAAGGCGCCACCCGGGCCTATTTACCTGGGCAACTCCGGAACCTCGATGCGGTTGTTGTCTGGCTTGCTTGCTGCGCAGCCGTTCGATACGACGCTGACCGGCGACGCATCGTTGACCAAGCGCCCGATGAATCGCGTTGCTAAACCGCTGCGCGAGATGGGGGCTGTGATCGAGACGGCGCCTGAAGGGCGTCCGCCACTGATCATTCGTGGTGGCCAGCGTCTGTCGGGCATGCATTACGAAATGCCGATGGCCAGTGCACAGGTCAAATCGTGCCTGCTGCTGGCTGGTCTGTACGCGGCCGACCAGACGTCCGTAACCGAGCCGGCTCCAACGCGCGATCATACCGAGAGGATGCTTCGTGGCTTCGGCTACCCGGTGACGGTCAAGGGAAGCACCGCGATCGTCGAGCCGGGCCACAAGCTGTGCGGAACCCATATAGAAGTACCCGCCGATATTTCTTCGGCGGCTTTCTTCATGGTGGCCGCGAGCATCGCGCCGGGCTCGGATATCGTACTCGAGCACGTCGGTGTGAATCCGACGCGTACCGGCGTGATTGACATTCTCAAATTGATGGGTGGCGATATCTCCCTGGAGAATCCACGAGAGGTGGGCGGTGAGCCGGTGGCGGACATTCGCGTGCGGGGTGCTCAGCTTAAGGGTATCGATATTCCAGAAGCTCTTGTGCCGCTGGCTATCGACGAGTTCCCGGTGCTGTTCGTCGCCGCGGCCTGCGCCGAAGGTCGTACTACGCTGCGCGGTGCCGAAGAGCTGCGCGTCAAAGAGTCTGACCGCATCCAGGTGATGGCGGACGGGCTGCAGACGCTTGGCGTCAAGGCCGAACCGACGCCGGACGGGATTGTCATCGAAGGAGGCACGATTGGCACTGGCGAAGTCTGGGCGCATGGTGATCACCGTATTGCTATGTCATTCAGCGTGGCTGCCCTGCGCGCCAGCGGTCCGATCCGGGTTCACGACTGCGCAAACGTGGCGACGTCGTTCCCTAACTTTCTCGATTTGGCACAGCGCGCCGGTATGCGCGTTCATTCGGAGGGTGGTTCATGATTAGGCCTGTACCGGTCATCACCATCGACGGACCGAGCGGATCAGGCAAGGGAACGGTAGCTGCGCTGCTCGCTGGAGAACTCGGCTGGAATTTTCTCGATTCTGGCGCGTTGTATCGTCTGCTGGCGTTTGCCGCGCGTAACCATGGTGTCGACCTAACCAACGAGGAAGCGCTGAAGGTTCTCGCCGAGCACCTTGATGTCCAGTTTGGCGCTGCTCGCGATGGCCACGGCATGATCATCATCCTGGAAGGGGAAGAGGTCACCGAGTCCATTCGTAATGAGCAGGTGGGTGCCGGTGCATCTCAGGTTGCAGCGTTGCCAGTGGTTCGCACTGCCTTGCTGCAACGTCAGAAGGCGTTTCGCGAGGCTCCAGGGCTGGTAGCGGACGGACGTGATATGGGGACAGTGGTTTTCCCCGATGCGCCGCTGAAGATATTTCTGACTGCGAGCGCCGAAGAGCGCGCCCGCAGACGCTTCTTGCAGTTGAAGGCTTGCGGTGATGATGTTAATCTCGCGAGTCTTCTTGAGGAGATCCGGGAACGCGACGAGCGCGATACCCATCGTGCGGTGGCACCGCTGAAGCCGGCAGACGATGCCGTCCAATTGGATTCCACTACACTCTCCATCGAAGAAGTGCTGCAAAAAATTCTGAGCGAAGTCGCTGAGCGCGATTTGGCTGGATGAACGGAACGCCGAAAGGCGGCCAAACGGAGTCGAGCAAGCGCACCCTTTCTAGGGTATGCATCTCGGGGCCGTTAACAAGGAGGCATGTGGGAGACCAGATCCAGTCCCGCAGGCCTTTTTTTATATGAATGAACCCACATTGTCTGGAATGTGGAGATTGGGCGGATTCTCGCCTGAAAACAGCAGGAATAAACATGAGCGAAAGCTTCGCAGAACTTTTTGAAGAAAGCCTTAAATCCCTCGACATGCAGCCGGGTGCCATCATCACCGGCATCGTGGTCGACATCGACGGTGACTGGGTCACCGTGCATGCCGGCCTCAAGTCCGAGGGCGTCATCCCGGTCGAGCAGTTCTACAACGAGCAGGGCGAGCTGACCATCAAGGTGGGTGACGAGGTCCACGTTGCTCTGGACGCGGTTGAAGATGGCTTTGGCGAGACCAAGCTGTCCCGTGAAAAAGCCAAGCGCGCGGAATCCTGGATTGTTCTGGAAGCAGCTTTCGCCGCTGAGGAAGTGGTCAAGGGCGTTATCAACGGTAAGGTTAAAGGCGGCTTCACTGTCGACGTTAACGGCATCCGTGCGTTCCTCCCAGGTTCCTTGGTCGATGTCCGTCCGGTGCGTGATACCACCCATCTGGAAGGCAAAGAGCTCGAGTTCAAGGTCATCAAGCTGGACCAGAAGCGCAACAACGTTGTCGTTTCCCGTCGCAGCGTGCTGGAAGCAGAGAACAGTGCCGAGCGCGAAGCTCTGCTCGAGTCCCTGCAGGAAGGCCAGCAGGTCAAAGGTATCGTCAAGAACCTCACCGATTACGGTGCGTTCGTTGACCTGGGCGGCGTCGATGGTCTGCTGCACATTACCGACATGGCCTGGAAGCGCATCAAGCATCCGTCCGAGATCGTCAACGTTGGCGACGAGATCGATGTCAAGGTGCTGAAGTTCGACCGCGAGCGCAACCGCGTATCGCTGGGCCTGAAGCAGCTGGGCGAAGACCCATGGGTTGCCATCAAGGCGCGTTACCCGGAAGGCACCCGTGTTCAGGCTCGCGTCACCAACCTGACCGACTACGGCTGCTTCGCCGAGCTGGAAGAGGGTGTCGAAGGCCTGGTACACGTTTCCGAAATGGACTGGACCAACAAGAACATCCACCCGTCGAAGGTCGTACAGGTCGGCGACGAAGTGGAAGTCATGGTTCTGGACATCGACGAAGAGCGTCGTCGTATCTCCCTGGGTATCAAGCAGTGCAAAACCAACCCATGGGAAGACTTCTCCGGCCAGTTCAACAAGGGCGACAAGATCTCCGGCACCATCAAGTCGATCACCGATTTCGGTATCTTCATTGGTCTGGACGGCGGCATCGATGGTCTGGTTCACCTGTCCGACATCTCTTGGAACGAGCCGGGTGAAGAAGCCGTTCGCCGCTTCAAGAAGGGCGACGAGCTGGACACTGTCATCCTGTCGGTCGACCCGGAGCGTGAGCGCATCTCCCTGGGCATCAAGCAGCTGGAAGACGATCCGTTCTCCAACTACGCCGCCGTCAATGACAAGGGCAGCATCGTTCGCGGTACCGTGAAAGAAGTTGACGCCAAGGGCGCCATCATCGATCTGGGTAACGATATCGAAGCTACTTTGAAAGCTTCCGAAATCAGCCGTGACCGCGTTGAAGACGCGCGCAACGTGCTGAAGGAAGGCGACGAAGTCGAAGCCAAGATCATCAGTATCGACCGCAAGTCCCGCGTGATCAGCCTGTCCATCAAGTCCAAAGACGTCGAAGACGAAAAGGATGCGATGAAAGAGCTGCGCACCAAGCAGGACGTAGAAAGCACCGGCCCGACCACCATCGGTGATCTGATCCGTGCTCAGATGGAAAACCAGAACTAAGTTCGGGTTCTTCATAAAAAGGGCGACTTCGGTCGCCCTTTTTTGTGTCTGTGTGAAAGTGGTCTGAAGATGAAACCATCCGGTCGGATCTCCGAATCCTCGTCTAGCCTTTGGCCTTCTCCATGGCAAGCGCCTGGTTGACTGCCAGCCAGCCATCCACGGCCTGTTCGCCGACATCATCGAAGGCGCGTTGAAGCAGGCGGACCTGTTCCCTGCGCAAGGCCTGCTCGAGCTTCGCTCCCTCTACGGTAAACCGCAGCATGCGCTTTCGCTTGTCATCCTCTGCAGTAAGGCTTTCCACCAGATGCATCTCGATCAACTGACGCAGCGGCGTATTCAATGCCTGTTTGGAAACGCCGAGATAGCTCAGCAGCTCCTTGACGCTTAGGTCCGGGTAGCTCGCGATAAAGAACAGAATGCGATGATGCACACGGGACAGGCCACGGCGGGCGAGCATTTCGTCAGGCTTGGCCGTGAAGGCCTGATAGCCGAGAAAGAAGCTCTCCATGATCTGGCGCTGTACTGCGCTTTTTTTTAGGTCAGGCATATTGACGTATTTATCGTGAGAGGCGTAATTTCGGTCAAGAAGTTTGACTTATTTTGCAGCGCCTCGCATCTGGTATGAAAATGGCCTTCTCCGAACGCATTACTCGCCTTAAAAGTTCCCTCATTCGTGAAATCCTCGCTGCAGCCCAGCGCCCGGAAGTGATGTCCTTCGCTGGAGGACTGCCGGCCGAGGCGATGCTGCCTGCGGTGGATTGGGCCGAGCTGCCGGCAGGTATGGGACAGTACGGCATGAGCGAAGGCGAGCCCGCTCTTCGTGAGGCCATTGCCGCGCAAGCCCGAGAGCTAGGCGTACCCTGCGAGGCGAGCCAGGTGCTGATCGTCAGTGGCTCGCAGCAGACGCTGGATCTCGCGTCGAAGCTGTTTATCGACTCGGGCACTGAAGTGCTGGTCGAGGCGCCGACGTATCTAGCTGCGTTGCAATCCTTCCAGCTGTTCGGCGCTGAGTGCCTAGCAGTTCCTCAGCAAGCCGACGGTCCGGACATCGCTGCTCTGCGCGCTACGCTGGAGCAGCACACGCCTGCTTTTGCCTACCTGATTCCCACATTCCAGAATCCATCCGCCGTTCGCTATAGCGAAGACAAGCGTGACGCTGTCGCTGCATTGTTGGACGAGTTCGGCGTGACGCTGCTCGAGGATGAGCCATACCGCGAGCTGGTATTCGATCAGGGTTGTGCCAAGCCAATCGTTGCACGTCTGCAGCGCGCGAGTTGGATTTACACCGGTACCGTATCCAAGACGCTGCTGCCGGGATTGCGCGTGGGTTATCTGATCGCCTCGCCGGATCTGTTCCCTTATTTGCTACGACTGAAGCAGTCGGCTGATCTGCATACCAACCGGATTGGACAGTGGCAGGCGCTGCAGTGGCTGGGTAGCGAGCGGTATCAGGCACATCTGGCGGAGCTTCGCGATTTCTATCGGGCTCGTCGTGATGCTATGCAGGATGCGCTCAGCGAGCACTTCGGTGATCTTGCGTCCTGGCAGCTGCCGCAGGGCGGGCTGTTCTTCTGGCTGACGCTGAAAGAACCGCTGGATACGCGAACACTGCTCAATCAGGCGCTCGCCAACGATGTGGTGTTTATGCCTGGCGAGCCCTTCTTCGTGGACCCGGACGCCAATCCCGGCTATCTGCGGCTGAATTTCAGCCATGTTGCCGCTGAGAGAATGGAGGAAGGATTGCGTCGGCTGGCAAAGGTTATCCGCGAAGCTAAGGCGCTGGAAGCTGCTTGAGCATTATCGCTGACCCGCACGCCGGGTCGATCGGAGGGGAGCATGTTGAAAGTCTACGGTGATTACAGATCGGGTAATTGCTACAAGGTCAAACTGATGCTGCATCTGCTGGGCCAGCCGTACGAGTGGATTCCGATCAATATCCTTCGTGGTGAGTCCCGCTCTGAGGAGTTCCTCAGGAAAAATCCGAACGGCAAGATTCCGGTTCTTGAGCTGGAGGATGGCACCTGTCTTTGGGAGTCCAATGCCATCTTGAACTACCTCGCCGAGGGCAGTGAATTCTTGCCGACTGACCCACGCTTGCGCACCCAGGTGTTGCAGTGGCAGTTCTTTGAGCAGTACAGCCACGAGCCCTTCCTGGCTGTCGCCCGCTACATCAAGGTCTACCTCGACATGCCGGAAGAGCGCCGTGAAGAGTACGAGGCCAAACAACTGGATGGATATCACGCGCTGAACGTGATGGAGCAGCAGCTGCTGCGCACGCCTTACCTGGTCGGTGATCATTATTCGATCGCCGACGTCGCGCTATATGCTTATACACATGTCGCCGAGGAAGGGGGGTTTGAGCTGGACGACTATCCCGCGATTCGCCAATGGCTGCAGCGCATCGCCAGCCATCCGCGACATGTCGGGATGTACGATTAAACGAAAACTGGGCCGCAATGGCCCAGTTTTCCTATGCGGTCGGTGCTATTTCTATTTCACCAAGCCGAGAAACTCGCTGCGGGTCGCGGCGTTATCGCGGAACTGACCCAGCATCACCGATGTGACCATCGACGAGTTCTGTTTCTCCACGCCGCGCATCATCATGCACATGTGCTGGGCTTCGATGACCACCGCGACACCTGATGCGCCGGTGACCTGCTGCATCGCCTCGGCGATTTCGCGGGTCAGGTTTTCCTGAATCTGCAGGCGTCGCGCATACATGTCCACGATGCGAGCGACCTTCGACAGGCCGAGCACCTTGCCATTGGGGAGATATGCAACGTGTGCCTTGCCGATGAAAGGCAGCATGTGATGCTCGCACAGCGAGTACAGCTCGATGTTCTTGACTAGCACCATTTCGCTGTTATCTGACGTGAACAGCGCACCGTTGGTGACTTCTTCAAGGGTCTGCTGATAGCCCTTGCACAGGTACTGCATGGCTTTGGCAGCGCGCTTAGGCGTGTCGAGCAGGCCTTCGCGGCTAACGTCCTCGCCAAGTTGGCCAAGGATCGCGGTGTAGTGTTGTTCCAGGGACATTGAGCTACCTGTCAGGCTTCATGGGGTCGCGAAGGCGAAGGGTAGGGGGCCGCCGCCCGGCTGGCAAGTCTGGCGAGCGAGACGCTGGCCGCGGCTCATTCGTCGCGGCCTTCAAGCATGGTGCGCTTGAGCATTACGTAAATGGCGCCGGTGCCGCCATGACGTGGCAGGCAGGAAGTAAAGCCGAGCACTTGCGGATGTTGCCGCAGCCAGGTGTTGACGTGGCTCTTGATCAGCGGCCGCTTGCCGTCGAGCCTTGCCGCCTTGCCATGGGTCACTCGGACGCAGCGCACTTCGAGCCGTGTCGCTTCGGCCAGAAAGTCCCATAACAGCTCGCGGGCTTTCTCGACGCTCATGCCATGCAGGTCGAGACTTCCCTCGAACGGGATCTGGCCGGCCTTTAGCTTGCGGACCTGGCTGTCCTGCACTCCGTCGCGAGCCCAATAAAGCTCGTCTTCGGCACCTACGTCGATGACGAACTGATCCGATAGCCCGTCGACGCGCGTGGTTTCGTTGCTCACTGTGGCGTTGCTGCGGCGAGTCACGATCTGTTCGCGATTGCTGCGTGCTTTGCCGGTTTCGGCGCGGTCGTGCTTGATCGGCTTGACGCCGCGCACAGCCGATTGGAAGAGAGAGAAGTCGTCGTCTTGCATGGGGCCTCCAAACAGGACGGCAGTTTACCCCAGCCACAGCGCCTGGCGGACGAGTCTTCCATCCAGGCGTATTTTTGCTTGCATTATGCGGCGCGCGTCTGGAAAGGCTGCCAGTTCGTTCAGCTCAGGCAGCGTTCGGATCATGGGCCTTCAGCGCGCTAGCGCTGCAGCGTCTTGCACGCAAACGGCAAAGTTGTCGGCAAGAATGGTCATCTCGATGCGGTGTACCTGTTCGGCATCGATGCTGCCTTCTCCCATCGGCAGATTGCGTGTGGCACAGGCGCTGTCCACCAGTGTGCAGCGATAGCCGTAATCCTTGGCGGCCCGAACTGTTGTGCTGATGCTCGAGTGGGTCATGAAGCCGCAAACGATCAAGTCCAGGCGACCCAGCCTCTGCAGCAGATCATGGAGCTCGGTGCCGGAGAAAGCGTTCGGCAGACGTTTGGCAACTACTGCCTCACCGGGCTGCGGTGCCGCTTCCGGCATGATCTGTCCACGAAACCCCTGCGGATCGAAAAGGCCGCCACTGATACCCAGGTGATGCACATGCACGATTGGCGCCCCAGCCTCGCGTGCGGCTGCCAGCAAACGGGTGATTTCCGGAAGTGCCCTATCCAGGGCGGGCAGCGCAAGAACGCCGCTGCGGTACTCTTCCTGCACATCGATGACCAGCAAGGTCGCATTCGCCAGCGTCGCCGGGTTGTAGCTGCGGCCACTGAGCTGAAGCATGGTCTGTGGCTTGGTCATTTTCGGCTCCTTGTGCTGTGAGGGGGCTGATTGTGGCGCCAGAATGCGCCGATGTGAACCGTTCAGCTGATGTTTCGCTGAGTGATTAGCTGACTGCTTGGTCTAATCGGGAATCCGCCTTGCTTGCAACAATATCTCGTGCTCCTGGCGATGCTCGAAGAGTGATCCGATTGCTATTGATGACTTAAATGAAGCAAACCCTGAAACCCCAGTGCTCTACGCTCGTGCGGCCAGCGGCATAGCTGCGATTTTCGGTATGCCTGCTACACTCGCGCCCTTTTTACAGGAGATGTCCTTGTGACCGCTTCGCCCTCCCGCTTGCGAACGCTGCGTGATCATATTCGCTGGGCTGTCAGCCGCTTTCAGGCTGAGCAGTTGTTCTTTGGCCATGGCACCGACAATGCTTGGGATGATGCGCGCCAGTTGGTACTCGGTGCGCTGCACTTGCCGTGGGAAATGTCCGACAGCTATTTGGACTGTCGCCTGGAACTCGACGAGTGTGAGCATTTGCAGAATCTGCTGCGTCGTCGCATCGAAGAGCGTGTGCCAACGGCCTATCTGCTGGGGCAGGCTTGGTTCTGCGGTTTACCCTTCATTGTCGATGAACGGGTGTTGATCCCGCGGTCGCCGATAGGTGAACTGATCGAACATCGTTTTGAGCCGTGGCTGCCCGATACACCAGCGCGGATACTGGACCTGTGCACCGGCTCGGGTTGTATCGGCATCGCCTGCGCTTACGAGTTTCTCGAGGCGCAGGTTGTTCTCGCTGACCTTTCGTTCGATGCGATCGAGGTAGCCAATCGAAACATCGAGCATCACGGACTCGAGGATCGCGTTTATACGGTGCAGAGCGATGGCTTTGATGGACTGCCCAATCAGCGTTTCGACCTGATCGTGTCCAATCCACCGTATGTTGATGCCGAAGATTTCGGCGACATGCCTGACGAATTCCATCATGAGCCGGCTATCGGGCTGGCATGTGGTGAGGATGGGTTGGATCTGGTGCGGCGCATGCTTGCGCAGGCCGCGGATCACCTCACCGATGACGGCATCCTGATCATCGAAGTGGGTAACAGTCAGGTCCATGTTCAGGCGCTATATCCCGAAGTGGACTTCACCTGGTTGGATTTCTCCCGTGGTGGACATGGGGTGTTCCTGCTTGCAGCTCAGCAGTGTCGGAAACACCAGGCTCTGTTCCGCTCGCGTCTTGCTCAAAGCTAGATCAGGTGCTGCTTGGGCTCGGCCGTGGTGTCGAGCCATCAAGCGAGCGGGATGTGCGCATAGAGATTGGCAGCGGGTCAAGAGTTGTGCAATTTCCGCCATGCCTGAAGCATTTCGCATGTCACTAAGGTCTGTTGCTTGTGGCGTTTGATCGAGAGTAATGGCATTTGGCTGCTTGCTGCTGATCGATCATCTCGTGCTCGTGCTGCACGTCATTGAGCCCTTGCATTCAAGCGGACGGACCATGCCAGGCATTACGGTAGAACCCATTACATTCTCGTTGTTCGGCGCCTCGGGCGACCTGGCGCTACGCAAGCTGTTTCCCGCGCTTTATCAGTTGGATCGTGCCGGTCTGCTGCATGCCGATACCCAGATCCTGGCGCTGTCACGTGAGACCGGCGAAGCGGCCGCACACAAGGCGCGAATCGAGCAGGCACTGCGTACGCGAGTCGCCGTTGGCGAACTCGATGAGCAAGCCCTCGAGCGTTTCAGCGCGCGATTGCTCTATCTGACGATGGATTTTCGTCGCGCTGAAGATTACGCAGCTCTTCGCGATGCTGTCCCGGCCGGGCTGCCGTTGATCGCCTATTTCGCGACACCGGCGGTTGTGTACGGAGATATCTGCAGGCTTCTTGCCGCGGCGGGGATGGCCGAACAGACTCGGGTCGTTCTGGAAAAGCCCATCGGTCATGATCTGGAGTCCTCGCGGGTGATCAACGATGCGGTCGCCGATTACTTTCCCGAGAGTAGTATCTACCGCATAGACCACTACCTTGGTAAGGAAACGGTACAGAACCTCATCGCGCTACGCTTCGCCAACAGCCTGTTCGAGACGCAGTGGGACCAGCACCATATCTCCCATGTAGAAATCACCGTGGCCGAAACGGTTGGCATCGAGGGCCGCTGGGGATATTTCGATCAGGCCGGCCAGCTGCGCGACATGGTGCAGAACCATTTGCTGCAACTGCTCTGCCTGATTGCCATGGACCCGCCGAGCAATCTGACCGCCGACAGCATTCGCGATGAGAAAGTGAAGGTGTTAAAGGCACTCGCGCCGATCACTGCGCAATCCATCCATCAAAGGGTGGTGCGGGGCCAATATTCAGCAGGAAACGTAGCCGGCGTCTCGGTACCCGGCTACTTGGATGAGGAGAACTCGAACGCTGAAAGCAGCACTGAAACCTTCGTTGCGTTGCGTGCCGACATTTGTAATTGGCGCTGGTCTGTCGTGCCGTTCTATCTGCGTACCGGCAAACGCATGGCGCAGAAGCTTTCGCAGATCGTCATCCATTTTAAAGAGCCGCCGTTCTATATCTTTGCGCCCGAGCAACGAGCCCTGATCAGCAATCGCCTGATCATCCGACTGCAGCCTGACGAGGGCATTTCGCTGCAGGTGATGACCAAGGAGCAGGGGTTGGACAAGGGCATGCATCTGCGTAGCGGCCCCTTGCAGCTGAATTTCTCTGAAACCTACAAGAGCACCCGCATTCCAGATGCCTATGAGCGCCTCTTGCTCGAGGTCATGCAGGGCAACCAGAATCTTTTTGTCCGTAGAGATGAGATTGAATATGCCTGGCAATGGTGCGATCAATTAATTGAGGGCTGGAATCGCCTCGGTGCGGAGCTCAAACTTTATCCGGCTGGGTCTTGGGGGCCGGTCGCTTCGATTGCACTGATTACGCGGGATGGGAGGGCGTGGTATGGCGATCTCTGAGCTGGATCTTCCTACCGGTGTGGTGGCGCATAGTTCGGCCAATCCGCAGCGGCACGCCGAGCTGATGGCTGACAACGTGGCCAAGGCGCTGACCTATGCGGTGCAGACCCACGGCATTGCCAGTCTCGTCGTATCCGGTGGACGCAGTCCGATTGCGTTCTTCGAAGCCCTGTCGACACGGGAACTGAACTGGTCGAAGGTGCAGGTCAGCCTGACTGACGAGCGCTGGGTGCCCGCGACCGATCCGGCCAGCAACGAAGGCTTGGTGCGGCGTCATCTGCTGCAGAACGCGGCGCGCGAGGCGCGGCTGATCGGGCTGTACCAGCCGGTCGAATCCATTGAGCAGGCCGCATCGCTCGCTGACCATACCTTGGCGCAGCTGCAGCGGCCTATCGACGTGCTGATACTGGGAATGGGGGATGACGGCCATACGGCCTCGTTGTTCCCCGGCAACCCAAATCTGGCACATGCGTTGCGTGATGACTGCCCGGAGCGGTGCCTGCCGATGCATGCGCCGGTCGATCCGCAGGCCCGTCTGACAATGACCTATCCGCTGTTAGCTGGTGCTCGAATGCAATGCCTGGCTATCCAGGGCGCTGACAAGCTCGAAACCCTGCGCGCGGCGCTGAGTGTCGATCCGTTGCAGATGCCGATTCGCGCATTTCTGCATTCCCCGCTCGAAATCTATTGGTGCCCGTGAGGCCCGAGGACTTTCGCATGACCATGGACCAGAAGAACGCTCTCATCGAACGAATCTGTGTAGATGCGCGGATCCTGCCAGTCATTACCATAGGGAGCGAAGAGCAGATCCTGCCTCTTGCTGATGCATTGGCCGGGGGCGGACTTCGTACGTTGGAAATCACCTTGCGATCCGCCTATGGCTTAACAGCCATTCGACGGTTGCGCGAAGAACGTCCCGATCTTTGTATCGGCGCCGGCACCGTGCTGGATCGGCGCATGATGGACGAGGTTGAGGCGGCGGGGGCTCAGTTCATTGTCACGCCAGGCTCTACACGAGAGATTCTAGAGGCAGGGGTGAACTGCTCTGTACCTCTGCTGCCGGGGACAAGCAATGCATCGGACATCATGGAAGGGTACGCGCTGGGTTATCGTCGCTTCAAACTTTTTCCGGCAGAAGTCTGTGGCGGCGTTGCCGCCTTGAAAGCGCTCGGTGGCCCGTTCGTTGACGCGCGGTTCTGCCCCACTGGTGGGGTTAGTGCCGGCAACGCCGCGCAATACTTGGCATTGTCGAACGTGATGTGCGTCGGCGGCACCTGGATGATTGACAGCGCAAGCCTTGATAGTGGCAACTGGGCAGGTATTCAGCAGCGTACGGCTGAGGCGCTGGCAGCGTTGCGCTGATCTCTGCCACAGCTAGTGCGGATCGCTGCTACCCTGTCGTAGATGCGTAACAGCTGCGATGCGCGTATGATTCGCGCCCTTTCAATCGGATTGCCACACCGGGAGGTGCCCAGATGACCGAGCACGAAGAAACAAGCACTCATGTAACTCACGGCGAAAAGCTGCAAAAAGTCCTGGCCCGTCTGGGCATGGCGTCACGTCGTGATGTTGAAAAATGGATTGCCGAAGGTCGAGTCAAGGTCAATGGGGCTATCGCCAGCCTTGGCCAGCGCGTCGACTCGCATGATGCGATTGCGGTTGACGGCCGCCTGCTAAAGCGCGAAGAAGCCAACGAAATCGTTCGTCGCGTCCTCATCTATAACAAGCCCGATGGCGAGATCTGCACCCGCAACGACCCGGAAGGCCGTCCTACGGTTTTTGATCGGTTGCCACGTCCCAAAGAAGGCCGTTGGATCAACATAGGTCGATTGGACATCAATACCACCGGGCTTCTGCTTTTCACCACTGATGGTGAGCTGGCGAACCGTCTGATGCACCCGTCGTATGAGATGGACCGTGAGTATGCGGTGCGTGTGCGCGGCGAAGTTGATGACGAGATGATCGACCGGCTCAAAACCGGCGTAATGCTGGAAGATGGTCCGGCGCGTTTTACCGATATACAGGAAGCACCTGGCGGTGAAGGCTTCAACCATTGGTACCATTGCGTGGTGATGGAGGGCCGCAATCGCGAGGTTCGACGGCTCTGGGAATCTCAAGGTCTGGTCGTGAGCCGGTTGAAGCGTGTGCGTTTCGGCCCGGTATTCATGACTTCTGATCTTCCAATGGGGCGCTGGCGCGAGATGTCGCAATCCGAAGTGGATATCCTCAGCCAGGAAGTAGGTCTCAAGCCGATCGCCCTGCCTAGCATGAAGGCCAAGGCGAAGGAGAAGATCGACCGCATGCAGCGCAAGGTGGCTAAACCGCTGGCGCGGGGTGAGCGGCGGCCCCGAGTGCTACGCTCGGCGAACGAGGCTGATGTTCCAGCGGCATCGGAAAAGTCGCGGGCAACACGGAACGATCAAGGTGGGCGTAAGCCGCACGCTAACGGTGATAAGTCTCGTGGAACACCGGTCGCAGAGCGTCCGGGCAATTCGCGTAAGGGCGGCAAGCGCAATGATGGGGCGGGGCGGTCGTCAGGGCTGGGCAAAAAGCCTGCGGGCGACGGTCAGCGTCCAGGATTCGGGCGTGAGCGCAACAAGTAATCCTGGTGAGTTCTAGACTGCGCAGCGGATAGCAGCTATTCCACTGCGCAGTGCATTGCTGTTATCGACAGGCCAGTGTTATTGAGCGTCCAGCGCCTGACCGTTGACTCCGGCACTGTCCGGGCCCATCAGGTACAGATAGACCGGCATAATTTCCTCAGGAAGCGGATTGACCACAGGATTCTCGCCCGGATAGGCCTTGGCGCGCATGTCGGTGCGGGTGGCGCCAGGGTTGATGCTATTGGCGCGAACCGGTGATGTGTCATCCATTTCGTCTGCGAGCACCTGCATCAGGCCCTCGGTGGCAAACTTCGAGACGGCATAAGCGCCCCAGTAAGCCCGCCCTTTGCGGCCAACACTGCTGGACGTGAAGATCACCGAAGCATCTTTGGCGAGCTTGAGCAGCGGAAGTAGGGTGCTGGTCAACATGAACATCGCGTTCACATTTACCTGCATCACCCGCATGAAGTTGTCTCCGGATAACTGCTCGAGAGGTGTACGTGGCCCGACGATCGCCGCGTTGTGCAAGATACCGTCGATGTGTCCGAATTCGCGTTCGACCATCGCGGCCAATTCATCATATTGGTGAGGTAGGGCGGTTTCCAGATTCAGCGGGATGACCGCGGGGCGAGGGTGGCCCGCCGCTTCGATATCATCATAGACACGGTTCAGGTTTTCTTCGTTCTTGCCCAGCAACAGTACCGTAGCCCCGTGAGCGGCATAGGCTTTGGCCGCGGCTTCACCGATGCCGCGGCCGGCCCCGGTAACCAGAATGATGCGCCCCTTCAGCAGGTCGGGACGGGCGGAGTACTCGAACATCGGGATGCCTCGTAGATCATATTGATGGTTGACGCCCGGCAGTTGCTGCCGAGCAGATAGACTGGGGCGGTTTTTGCGCTATTGGCAGTTCAGCAGGCGCATAACGCTCGATCCAGAACTCGACGCAGTTCCAATGGATGATCAACCACGACATCCGCGCCCCAATTACCGGGGTTGTCCTCTGGGTGGATGTAGCCGTAGCTCACAGCCGCCGTTCTGCTGCCCGCAGCGCGGCCCGATTCGATGTCCCGAAGGTCGTCCCCTACGAACAACACGGAAGACGGATCAAGGTCGAGTTGCTTGCACGCCAGGAGCATAGGCTCGGGGTCTGGCTTGCTGTTGGTTACATGGTCAGGGCAGATCAGAACCGCAGAGCGGGATGCCAAGCCCAGCTGATGCATGATTGGTTCCGCAAAGCGCAGCGGTTTATTGGTCACCACTCCCCAGAGCAAATTTGCGCGCTCGATCTCCTCGAGCAGTTCCGCCATGCCTTCGTAAAGGTGGCTGTGTACCGCGCAATTTTCCTGATATCGCACGAGGAACTCGAGGCGCAGCGCTTCGAACTCGGCCGATAGTGGATCGACGTCGAATGCGCTGAGCACCATGGCTCTTGCACCGCCTGACACGACATCACGAATCTGCTGTCCGGGCACGGGGGGCAGGCCGCGGGCGGTTCGCATGGCTTGTGCGACGGCAATGAAGTCGGGAGCGGTATCGAGTAGGGTACCGTCCATATCGAACAAAACAGCGCGCAGACGCATCAGGCCTCCTTGATGGTCTGGACCATATAGTTGACATCGACGTCCGCAGCCAGCTTGTAGTGCTTGGTGAGCGGGTTGTAAGTAAGGCCGATGATGTCCTTGACCGCCAGACCCGCGTCGCGGCTCCAAGCTCCCAGCTCCGATGGACGGATGAATTTCTTGAAGTCATGGGTGCCGCGCGGAAGCAACTGCAGTACGTACTCTGCGCCGATAATGGCGAACGCGTAGGCTTTCGGGTTGCGGTTGATTGTCGAGAAGAATACCTGTCCGCCTGGCTTGACCAGCTTACAGCAGGCTCGAATAACCGATGCTGGGTCCGGCACGTGTTCCAGCATCTCAAGACAGGTGACCACATCGAACTGCTCAGGCGCTCCGTCTGCCATCGCTTCGGCGGTGATTTGCCGATAGTCGATATCAAGCCCAGATTCCAGAAGGTGCAGGCGCGCTACTGACAGCGGAGCTTCGCCCATATCGATGCCGGTTACGTGCGCCCCGCGCTGGGCCATGGATTCACTTAGTATGCCGCCGCCGCAGCCAATATCGATGACCTTCTTGCCTGCTAGCGCAATGTGTTCGTCTATCCAGTTCACCCGAAGCGGGTTGATCTCGTGCAGCGGCTTGAATTCGCTTTCGCGGTCCCACCAGCGATGCGCAAGGGCTTCGAATTTGGCGATTTCGGCGTGGTCGACGTTGCTCATGATCGGGTCCGTTTCAAGGCTGAGGGAGAAGCTTGAGCTGCAAACGCTCATGTTGCCAGCTTCGGATAGAGGACGGGCACATCAGGTGCCCGCAGTTGTATGTCAGTTTGTCGCGTTAACAGTGCTTTATTCGCAGGCACCGGACGCACATCAAGGCTTGTCCGTACCTGCGATGCGTGCAGCCCATTGACGGGCATTGGCAATGACCTGCTGTTCGTCCATGCGCGTCAGGCTGCCATTATCCAGTAGCTGCTTGCCTCCGACCCACACGTGCCGCACGGTGTCGCGTCCGGTGGAGTAGATCAATTGGGAGACAGGGTCATATATAGGCTGTTGCGCCAAGCCCGAAAGATCGAACGCAACCAAGTCTGCGTACTTGCCGACCTCTAGCGAGCCAGTATGGTCATCCAAGCCCATTGCCCGTGCACCGTTAAGCGTAGCCATGCGAAGTGCCCGATGGGCATCCAGTGCCGTTGCCGACCCTGCGACTGCTTTTGCTAACAGGGCTGCGGTGCGTGTTTCACCTAGTAGATCCAGGTCGTTGTTGCTCGCCGCGCCGTCTGTTCCAATCGCAACGTTAATCCCTGCCTCCCAAAGGCGCTCCACGGGGCAAAAGCCGCTGGCAAGCTTGAGGTTGGATTCAGGGCAGTGGATGACGCTGCAATTATGCTCAGTGAGCAGCTCGATATCTTCATCAACAACCTGCGTCATATGCACCGCCTGGAAGCGCGGTCCAAGTAGTTGAAGTCGTGCAAGCCGCGCTAGAGGTCTCACTCCGTTCTTCTGTAGTGCTTCCTGAACCTCGTGAGCTGTTTCGTGGACGTGCATATGAATCCCTGCGTCCATCTCAGCGACCAGTATGCGGATGTTCTCAAGCTTGTCGTCTGCGACAGAGTAGGGAGCGTGCGGCCCAAAGGCGACCGTAATGCGCGGGTGATGCTTGAGGTCGTCGAAGAGTGCAACGCCGTTGCGCAGGGCCTCGTCAGCGTCGCGAGCGCCGGGGATGGCAAAGTCCAATACCGGGATGGTGATCTGCGCACGCACGCCATACTTGTGTACTAGCCCACTTACCACATTGGGGTAGAAATACATGTCTGAAAAACATGTGATGCCGCTCTTCAACTGTTCGGCAATAGCCAGCTCGCTGCCGCTTTGGACGAAGTGCTCGTCAACCCACCGGGTTTCCGCGGGCCAGATATGGTCTTTAAGCCAGCGTTGTAGCGGCAAGTCATCGGCGAGGCCGCGAAATAGGGTCATGGCGGCATGCCCGTGCGCGTTAACAAGACCTGGCGCGAGCAGCATCCCATCTAGCTCACGAGTTTCGTTAGCTTGATGCTTAAGCGCTTCAGCTCGTGGTGCGATGAGAGCGATGCGGCCGTCTCGAATTCCGAGGCCGTGCCCTTTGAGCACCACCCCTGCAGGTTCTACCGGAACCAACCATGATGGAAAGAGAAGCAGATCTAGCGGTGTGCCGCTTTGCGGGGACATGGGAAGCCATGACTAAGTAGAAAGGCATTAGTGTAATAGCTGATGGGGCCGGTTTGAAGGAATGCAGTTAAGGCACGTCCGCCTCATGCTCGCATTCCTTATATAGGCACGGCTTGCGGATGCCTGTAATTGGTTACTGGGTACTGCCGCTGCTGAAAAGAACAAATAAACGGTTGACGTTAGTTTTCAGGCCCCTATAATGCGCACCACTTCCGGCGCAGTCCTCAAGCAAAACCTCTTGTAAATCAAAAGGTTAG